>NZ_QNRX01000004.1:0-111856 GCF_003317055.1 Alkalibaculum bacchi | reverse complement strand
GCTGGTGGCTGGACCCTAAAGGCATGACCTGAAGCTACGCTCATGCTAATAAAAAAAGGGCCTTAGCCCTTTTTTATTAAAGAATTTCAGATATAACTCCTGAACCTACTGTTCTTCCGCCTTCTCTGATTGCAAATCGTAATCCTTCTTCGATTGCGATTGGGTGGATTAGTTCGATTGTCATTTCGATATTATCTCCTGGCATTACCATTTCTGCTCCGCCTTCTAATTCGATGATTCCTGTTACGTCAGTTGTTCTGAAATAGAATTGTGGTCTGTATCCGTTAAAGAATGGTGTATGTCTTCCACCCTCTTCTTTTGTTAATACGTATACTTGAGATTTGAATTTTGTGTGTGGGTTGATTGTTCCTGGTTTTGCTAGTACTTGACCTCTTTCGATGTCTTTTCTTTCAACACCTCTTAACAATGCTCCAATATTATCTCCTGCTTCTGCTTGATCTAATAATTTACGGAACATTTCAACACCTGTTACTACTACTTTTCTTCTCTCTTCTTGTAAACCAACGATTTCTACTTCTTCGCCTACTTTTATTGTTCCTCTTTCAACTTTTCCTGTTGCTACTGTACCTCTACCTGTAATGGAGAATACATCCTCTACTGGCATTAGGAATGGTTGATCTGTTGGTCTTTCTGGCTCTGGAATATATGCGTCTACTTCTTTCATTAAATCAACGATTTTGTCTCCCCACTCGCTGTCTGGATCTTCTAATGCTCTCAATGCACTTCCTACTACGATTGGAGTGTCATCTCCTGGGAATTCATATTCGCTTAATAGTTCTCTTACTTCCATTTCTACTAATTCGATTAATTCTTCGTCATCTACCATATCTGCTTTGTTTAAGAATACTACGATATATGGTACACCTACTTGACGTGATAAAAGAATGTGCTCTCTCGTTTGTGGCATTGGACCATCTGCTGCACTTACTACTAAGATTGCTCCGTCCATTTGTGCTGCTCCTGTGATCATGTTTTTAACATAGTCAGCATGGCCTGGGCAGTCTACGTGTGCGTAGTGTCTTGCATCTGTTTCGTATTCTACGTGAGATGTAGAGATCGTGATTCCTCTTTCTCTCTCTTCTGGTGCTTTATCGATATTGTCATAGCTTATGAATTCACCAGATCCAAATCTTTTGTTTAATACAGCTGTGATTGCTGCTGTTAAAGTTGTTTTACCGTGGTCAACGTGTCCTATTGTTCCAACATTTACGTGAGGTTTACTTCTCTCGTATTTAGCTTTTCCCATTTTTTATTCCTCCTCAGTGTATATATTATTTTTTACCTTCGATAATCTTTTGTGCAACGCTCTTTGGTACTTCTTCATTATGATGGAATTCCATTGAGTATACACCTCTACCTTGAGTCTTACTTCTAAGGTCTGTAGCGTAACCAAACATTTCAGACAATGGAACATACCCTCTTATGATTTGAGCTCCATTTCTTGCTTCCATTCCTTCAATTCTACCTCTTCTTGAGTTGATGTCACCCATGATGTCACCCATATACTCTTCTGGAACAGTTACTTCTAGCTTGAAGATTGGTTCAAGTATGATTGGATCTGCTTTTCTGCAACCGTCTTTAAACGCCATAGAACCAGCGATTTTAAAGGCCATTTCAGAGGAGTCTACATCATGGTAAGATCCATCATATAGTGTTACTTTAACATCTAGTACAGGGTATCCTGCTAGAACACCATTTTCAAGTGCTTCTTGAATACCTTGGTCAACTGGTCCGATGTATTCTTTTGGAATAGCTCCACCAACGACTTTGTTGACGAATTCGTATCCAGCACCTTGTTCATTTGGCTCAAGTTCAATCAATACGTGGCCGTATTGTCCCTTACCACCAGATTGTCTAGCGTATTTCATTTCAGATTTAACATGTTTCTTGATTGTCTCTTTATAAGCTACTTGTGGAGCACCTACATTTGCTTCAACTTTAAATTCTCTTAAAAGTCTGTCTACGATAATGTCTAAGTGAAGCTCACCCATACCAGAAATGATTGTTTGACCTGTTTCATCATCTGTGTACGTTTTAAAGGTAGGATCTTCTTCAGCAAGTTTTGATAAAGCAACGCCCATTTTTTCTTGTCCAGCCTTTGTCTTTGGTTCAATAGCAACAGAGATAACTGGCTCTGGGAATTCCATTTTTTCAAGTACAACTGGGTTCTTTTCATCGCATAAAGTATCTCCAGTTGTGGTATCTTTTAAACCTACTGCAGCTGCAATATCTCCAGAGTAAACTGTAGTGATTTCTTCTCTGTGGTTTGCGTGCATTTGAAGAATACGGCCAATTCTCTCTCTTTTTCCCTTTGTTGAGTTGTACACATAAGAACCTGATTCTAAAACACCAGAGTACACTCTAAAGAAAGCAAGCTTTCCAACAAATGGGTCTGTCATAATCTTAAATGCTAATGCTGAGAATGGTTCTTCATCGCTTGCATGTCTTACGATTTCTTCTCCACTATCCATGTCATGTCCAGAAATTGCTTCAATGTCTAATGGAGATGGCATATAATCAACTATTGCATCTAGAACTAATTGAACACCTTTGTTTTTGTAAGATGAACCACAAGTGACTGGAATGATTTTTACGCCAACAGTCCCTTTTCGAAGAGCTACTTTGATCTCTTCTTCTGTGATTTCTTCGCCTTCAAGGTATTTCATCATTAAGTCTTCATCTAATTCAGAAACAGCTTCTAGAAGCTTATCTCTATATTCTTCTGCTAAGTCTTGCATGTCTTCAGGAATATCTGTTACTTCAAATTCTTTTCCTAAATCATCTTTGTAAATATCTGCTTTCATTGTAACTAAGTCGATAATACCTGTAAAAGAATCTTCTTTACCAATTGGAATTTGAATAGCAACAGCATTTGCATTTAGTCTGTCTCTCATCATGTCTAACACATGGTAGAAGTCAGCACCCAATGTATCCATTTTGTTGATATAAGCCATTCTTGGTACATTATATTTGTCTGCTTGTCTCCAAACAGTTTCTGATTGAGGTTCAACGCCACCCTTTGCACAGAAAACTGCAACAGAACCATCTAGTACTCTTAAAGATCTCTCAACCTCTACAGTAAAGTCAACGTGTCCTGGTGTATCTATTATATTTATTCTATGGTCTTTCCATTGAGTGGTAGTAGCAGCAGAGGTAATTGTAATACCTCTTTCCTGCTCTTGTTCCATCCAGTCCATTTGAGCTCCACCTTCGTGAGTCTCACCAATTTTGTGGATTTTTCCGGAATAAAATAATATTCTTTCTGTTGTGGTGGTTTTACCTGCGTCAATATGAGCCATGATACCGATGTTTCTCGTATTTTCTAAGCTAAATTGTCTAGACACAGTATCCATCCTTTCGTGATTACAGAATTTTGATTACCACTTGTAATGTGCAAAAGCTTTATTTGCTTCAGCCATTTTATGAGTGTCTTCTTTTTTCTTAACTGCTGAACCCGAATTATTTACTGCATCCAATAATTCGCCAGCTAGTCTTTCTTGCATTGTTTTTTCATGTCTTAGTCTTGAGTACTTTGTAAGCCATCTTAAACCTAATGCTTGTCTTCTATCAGCACGAACTTCCATTGGCACTTGGTAAGTTGCTCCACCAACTCTTCTCGCTTTAACTTCTAGAACAGGCATAATATTGTTTAAAGCCTCTTCAAATACTTCTAATCCATCTCTATCTGTTTTCTTTGCAATAATATCAAAAGCTCCATATACTATGTTTTGAGCCACTCCCTTTTTTCCATCAAGCATAATATTGTTAATTAACTTTGTTACAACAACACTATTGTATAATGGATCAGGAAGAACAGATCTTTTGCTTACTGGTCCTTTTCTTGGCACTTCGCTTCCCTCCTCAACATTAAATATTCATCGGTACTCGACATTTACGCTGCCGTTGTGCTTTTATATATACTATATATTGCATGTAGTTCATGTAAATATAGTAGATTCATTTTGCACTTAGTTCTTTGGTTTTTTGGCACCATATTTTGATCGAGCTTGTTTTCTGTTTTGTACGCCTGCTGTATCTAAAGCTCCCCTGATGATTCTGTAACGAACCCCTGGTAAGTCTTTAACTCTACCACCTTTGATCAAAACAACGCTATGCTCTTGTAAATTATGTCCAATACCTGGAATATAACATGTTACTTCTGTTCCATTTACTAGTCTTACTCTGGCAATTTTTCTAAGAGCGGAGTTTGGTTTCTTTGGTGTAGTAGTTCTTACTGCAGTACACACTCCTCTTTTTTGAGGATTTGCTTTTAGGGCAGGAGTTTTTGAAGTATATTCTACTTTTTCTCTACCTTTTTTTACAAGCTGATTAATTGTTGGCATTTCTTCACCTCCGTAAATTATTTGTATAGAAACCTGTGCCTTAAAATAACCCCTCGTTTAGAGGGGCTATATACACAGTGAGTTCTCTAATCTTTTAATAAGGCAGCACTAGCAGTCTTTCTATTAATTCCACATGCTTTTCCTAAATCTATCATGGAATCGACATAGACTATTGGCACTTCGTTTTCTTTACAACAATTTTCCACTTCAACGAATATGTGCTGTTCCACATCATGTGCTAGATAAACTGTTTTAGCTTTACCGTCCTTAACCATTTTTAAGGTTTGCTTTGTACCTATTACACTCTTACTCACCTTTATGTGATCAAGCATGATGGTCCCCCTTACTACAAACATTCGCTAAATGATTTTATCATTGCTTTTTTCCTCTGTCAACACTTTAAATGTCATCTTCCAAAGAATTAACATTCTCTTCATCTAAAAATTCTGCTTCTTCTTCTATTTCCTCATCGTCGTAAATTACAATATCATTGTAATTTTTGACTCCAGTTCCAGCAGGAATCAGTTTACCAATAATTACATTTTCCTTTAATCCAATTAGTGGATCCTGTTTTCCTTTTATTGCTGCATCCGTTAGAACTCTTGTAGTCTCTTGGAAGGAAGCTGCTGATAAGAAGGAATCTGTTGCAAGAGAAGCCTTTGTAATACCTAGAAGTACTCTTGTTGCTGTAGCAGGCTCTCCACCTTCTTTTTGAATTCTTTCATTTTCTTCTTCAAATGCAAAGATATCTACTAAACCTCCTGGAAGCAATTCTGTATCTCCGGATTCCATGACTTTAACTTTTCTAAGCATCTGACGAACTATAGTTTCTATATGTTTATCGTTAATGTGTACACCTTGCATACGATATACCTTTTGTACTTCTTGTAAGAGATACCTTTGTACTCCGTGGATCCCCTTAATGGCTAATATATCATTAGGATTAATAGAACCTTCTGTGATTTCATCACCAGCCTCTATTACATCTCCTTCGTATACTTTTAGTCTCGATCCATATGGTATAGCATACACCTTTTCTTCTGTATCACCTGTAACAACGACTTCTTTTCTCTTCTTTGTTTCTCTTAAAGAAACAGCACCTGCAATTTCAGAAATAATAGCAAGACCCTTAGGTTTTCTCGCTTCAAAGAGCTCTTCGATTCTAGGAAGACCTTGGGTAATATCCTCAGCTGTTGCTACACCACCTGTATGGAAAGTCCTCATGGTTAACTGCGTACCCGGTTCACCAATAGATTGTGCCGCAATAGTTCCTACTGCTTCTCCTATGCCAACAGGTTTCCATGTTGTTAAATCAACACCATAACATTTTGTACAAACACCTACTTTAGATTGACAATTTGTTACAGACCTTATCATAATGTGTTTGAATCCAAGATCTTGTATTTCAGAAGCCATATTTATGCTAATGAGTTCATTTTTCTTTACAAGAACTTCCTCTGTTTCAGGGTGAATGATATCTTCAAAAGCATATCTTCCGGCTATACGATCTCTAAGAGTCTCGATGATTTCACCATTGTCTTCTACAGGTGTAGCTTTATATCCTTGAGTAGAACCACAGTCGTCTTCTTTTACAATAACATCCTGGCTTACATCTACAAGTCTTCTCGTCAAATAACCTGAATCCGCTGTTCGAAGGGCAGTATCCGCAAGACCTTTTCTAGCACCGTGGCTAGAAATAAAGAACTCAGATACATTTAGACCTTCACGGAAGTTTGAACGTATTGGGAGCTCGATAATTTTACCTGATGGACTCGCCATAAGACCTCTCATACCTGCTAATTGCTTGATTTGGTTTTTGCTACCTCGAGCACCAGAGTTGGCCATCATATTGATTGGATTTAGTGGGCTTAAATTATCCATCATGGCTTCTGTTACATCATTTGTAGCCTGTGTCCAAATTTCAACAACTTTTTCATATCGTTCATCTTCTGATATGAGACCTCTTCTAAACATCTTTTGAATTTTTTCTACTTCAAGATCAGCATTTTGCAAGATTTCTGGTTTTTCTTTTGGTACGTCCATATCGCTTACGCCTACAGTAACTGCGCCGACAGTAGAGTAATGAAAGCCCATTTTCTTAATATCATCGAGAACTACAGAGGTCTTTGTAGGCCCGTGAGTGTGATAACATTTTTCAACAATTTGTGATAATTTCTTTTTATCCACTAAAACATCTACTTCTAAAAGAAATGCATCCTCTGGTTTTTCTCTCTTAACTAGGCCTAAGTCCTGTGGAATAAATTCATTAAATAGGAATCGGCCAACAGTACTTTCGATGATTCTACCTTGTTTTACTCCGTCAATCTCTTTATAAACTCGTACTCTTACCCTGCTGTGTAAAGAAACAACTTTATTGTCATAAGCAGCTTCCATTTCTTCTAAATCTGTAAATACTTTCCCCTCACCTGTAGAGCCAGCAACTTCTAAAGTCATGTAATAAGAACCTAATATCATATCTTGAGTAGGGCTTACTACAGGACTACCATCTTGAGGTTTTAAGATATTGTTTGCTGCAAGCATTAAGAATCTTGCTTCAGCCTGAGCTTCTACAGATAAAGGAACGTGGACGGCCATTTGGTCTCCGTCAAAGTCCGCATTGTATGCTGTACAGACTAGTGGATGTAGTTTAATTGCCCTACCTTCTACTAACACTGGTTCAAACGCCTGAATACCAAGTCTATGAAGTGTCGGTGCTCTATTTAATAGAACAGGGTGTTCTTTAATGACTTCTTCTAAGACATCCCACACTTCTGGTCTCATTCTTTCTACCATGCGCTTTGCACTTTTTATATTTTGTGAAAATTTCTGTTTTACAAGTTCTCTCATTACGAAAGGCTTAAACAATTCTATTGCCATTTCTTTTGGCAAACCGCATTGATACATTTTTAGTTCTGGACCTACTACGATAACAGAACGACCTGAATAGTCAACTCTCTTACCAAGTAAGTTTTGTCTAAATCGACCTTGTTTTCCCTTAAGCATATCGGAGAGAGATTTTAAAGGTCTATTTCCAGGACCTGTAACAGGTCTACCTCTTCTACCATTATCAATAAGAGCATCAACAGCTTCTTGAAGCATTCTTTTTTCATTTTGAACAATAATATCTGGTGCATCTAAGTCTAATAATCTCTTAAGCCTATTATTTCGATTGATTACTCTTCTGTAGAGATCATTTAAGTCAGAAGTAGCAAATCGTCCACCATCAAGTTGTACCATAGGTCTTAGTTCTGGTGGGATAACAGGAATCGTCTCTAAAACCATCCACTCTGGATGATTTCCCGAGCTTTTAAAAGCTTCTACAGTTTCAAGTCTTCGAACCGTACGAATTTTCTTTTGACCAGTACTCGTCTTTAAATCTTCTCTTAAGATTCGAGCTTCTTTATCTAAATCGATTTTTTGTAATAATTCAAAAATACCTTCGGCACCAATTTTGGCTTGAAAAGCGTTACCATATTTTTCTTTGTTTTCACGGTATTCTCTTTCTGTCAAAAGCTGTTTATAAGAAAGAGGCGTATTACCAGGATCTGTAATAATATAAGATGCAAAATAAATAATCTTTTCTAATGCTCTCGGAGATAATTCTAAGAGCAGCCCCATCCTACTAGGGATCCCCTTAAAATACCATATATGTGTAACAGGGGCAGCTAATTCAATATGTCCCATTCTTTCTCTTCTTACTTTTGAACGAGTAACTTCAACTCCGCAGTTTTCACAGACAATTCCTTTATAACGAACCCTCTTATATTTTCCACAATGACATTCCCAATCCTTAGTGGGTCCAAATATTTTTTCACAAAAAAGGCCATCTTTTTCTGGCTTCAAGGTTCTGTAATTAATTGTTTCAGGTTTTTTTACTTCTCCTCTTGACCATTCACGTATTTTTTGTGGCGATGCTAATCCAATTTTTATCGATTTAAAATCAAATTCACCCAAGGAGTCCGCTCCCTTCTCATTTTAAAATAAGTCGCTAGTCATTAGTCACTAGTCACTAGCTTGCATGTATTCCTCTAGGGTCTTTAAATGCTAGTCTTTAGCCGCTAGTCACTAGCACAAAGGCTACTTTAGTAGCTATAAGGAGGACCCAAAAGGAATCCCCCAAGCTAGAGTCTAGAGTCTAGGGTCTAGTGGCTAGTGTCTTGCTTTAATATTCTTCCATATCTCCAATAAAGTCATCTACATCAATATCTCCAAGGAGTTCGTCATCTTCATTTTCTTCTAAATCGTCAAAATCATCTTCTATGATTTCTTTACCAGACAGTTCGATACCAATATTTTCTAATGATTCTACTCCATCTGTCAACTCTTCTTCTATTCTAAGTTCTTCTTCTTGCTCTGTCAGAACAGAAACATCAAGACCTAAACTCTGTAATTCTTTAATTAATACCTTAAAGGATTCAGGAACTCCAGGAGCAGGAATATTTTCCCCTTTTACGATAGCCTCATACGCTTTAACACGACCTACTACATCATCGGATTTTACCGTTAAAATTTCTTGCAGAGTATAAGCTGCACCGTATGCTTCAAGGGCCCAAACTTCCATCTCACCAAATCTCTGTCCACCAAATTGAGCTTTACCACCTAATGGCTGTTGTGTTACTAAAGAATATGGTCCTGTAGATCTTGCGTGCATCTTATCATCTACTAAGTGGTGAAGTTTTAACATATACATATATCCTACAGTTACTTTGTTGTCAAAAGGTTCACCAGTTCTTCCATCATACAGCTGAACTTTACCATCTCGACTACGACCTGCTAACTCTAGGGTGTCCATAATATCATTTTCATTCGCACCGTCAAATACAGGTGTTGCAATTTCCCAACCCAAAGTTTTTGCGGCAAGACCCATATGGACCTCAAGAACTTGACCGATATTCATTCGGGACGGTACACCTAATGGGTTTAGTACAATTTCAAGTGGCGTTCCATCTGGCAGGAATGGCATATCTTCTTCTGGAAGTATTCTAGAGATAACACCCTTGTTTCCATGACGTCCAGCCATTTTATCTCCAACAGAAATTTTTCGCTTACTGGCGATATATACTCTTACCAATTGATTTACTCCAGGCTTTAAATCTTCATCTTTGTTCTCTCTAGAGAATACTTTTACATCAACTACAATACCGGATTCCCCATGTGGTACTCTCAGGGAAGTATCTCTTACTTCTCTTGCCTTTTCTCCAAAGATTGCGCGAAGCAGTTTTTCTTCTGCAGTAAGCTCTGTTTCACCTTTTGGAGTTACTTTTCCTACTAAAATATCATCAGAATGAACTTCGGCACCAATTCGAATAATGCCTCTTTCATCAAGGTTCTTAAGGGATTCTTCTCCCACATTTGGAATATCTCGAGTAATTTCTTCTGGTCCAAGCTTCGTTTCCCTTGCTTCAGACTCAAATTCTTCTATATGAATGGATGTTAATGCATCTTCTTTAACTAATTTTTCACTAATAAGCATAGCATCCTCGTAATTATATCCTTCCCATGTCATAAAACCCATGAGAATATTACGGCCTAATGCTAATTCTCCACCATCTGTTGAAGGACCATCTGCGATGATTTCTCCTACTTCAACCCTTTGTCCAGCTTTGACCAGTGGCCTTTGATTAAAACATGTTCCTTGATTGGATCTCTTAAATTTTAGTATATTGTATTGATCTTTGCCGCCGTCATCTGCTACAACAACAATTTTATTTGCAGAGACCTTTTCTACAATACCTGCTCGTTTTGCTAGAATACATACTCCTGAATCTTTAGCAGCTGTATATTCCATACCTGTTCCAACTACAGGAGCTTGTGGCACAAGTAGAGGCACAGCTTGACGTTGCATATTCGCTCCCATTAAAGCTCTATTGGCATCATCATTCTCCAAAAACGGTATAAGAGCAGTTGCCACAGATACGATTTGTTTTGGGGAAATATCCATATAGTCTACCCTACTTTTAGGCACTGTTACAAAATCTCTCTTAAGTCCAGTTCTAGCTGTAATTTTTTCATTTATAAATGTACCATCGTCATTTAAAGGCTCATTTCCCTGAGCAATGGTATAGTATCCTTCCTCGTCCGCCGTTAGAAAGTAAATGTCGTTATGAACCACTCCATTTTCTACTCTTCTATAAGGAGTCTCGATAAATCCATACTCATTAACTCTTGCGTAGGTACTCAAGGAACCAATCAAACCGATATTAGGACCTTCAGGCGTTTCAATTGGGCACATTCTACCATAGTGAGAATGGTGAACGTCTCGAACTTCAAAACCTGCCCTTTCTCGGCTAAGACCACCTGGCCCTAAAGCGGATAGTCTTCTTTTGTGAGTCAATTCACTCAATGGATTATTTTGATCCATAAATTGAGACAATTGAGAACTCCCAAAGAATTCTTTAATTGCAGCGTTCACTGGCCTTATATTGATCAGACCTTGTGGTTGAATCGCTTCACTATCTTGAATAGTCATTCTTTCACGGACAACTCTTTCCATTCTTGAAAGACCTATTCTAAATTGATTTTGTAATAGCTCTCCAACAGAACGTATTCTTCTATTGCCTAAATGATCTATATCATCGATATTTCCAATATCGTAAGCTAATCCCATATTGTAATTAACGGATGCAAAAATATCTTGAATTAGTATATGCTTTGGCGTTAATTCATGAATTCTTGAAATGAATTCTTCTCGCTTTTCTTCGCTTGTCTTATCAGAGTTTAAAATTTCTTCTAAAACGCTATAATTAACAAAATCATCTATATCTATGCCTGTAATATCAAAAGGCAAGTCTTGAGCCTTTAAATCTACAAAGCCATTTCCCAATACTGCTACTGGCTTATCTTCTATATTTATTTCTACTCTATTGATACCTGCATTTTGAATTTCCCATGCAGTCGTTGCATCTAATATTTGATCTTTTTCACAAAGTATTTCTCCAGTTTCGGGGTGAACGATATTGTCGAATGATTTCTTGCCTATTAATCTAGTTGCTATCGCCAATTTGCTATTAAATTTATATCTACCAACTCTAGCTAAATCGTATCTTCTTTGGTCGAAGAACATACTATTTAAAAGGGATTGTGCACTATCTACTGTTGGAGGTTCACCAGGTCTCAATCTCTTGTAAATTTCCAATAAACCTTCTTCTACATTTTGAGCCGTATCCTTTTCAAGAGTAGCAAGAAGTCTTAAGTCTTCACCAAAAACATCTTTAATTTGCTGATTTGTTCCAAGACCAAAAGACCGCAGTAATACGGTTATCGGCAATTTCCTTGTCCTATCTACACGTACATAAAGAATATCATTTGAATCTGTCTCGTATTCCAGCCAAGCTCCCCTATTTGGTATTACTTGAGAAGAAAAAAGTTTTTTACCCGTTTTATCTCTTTCTTCTGAGTAATAGGCTCCAGGAGACCGAACTAATTGACTTACTATTACCCTTTCCGCACCATTAATGATAAAGGTACCTGTATCTGTCATAATGGGGAAGTCTGCTAAGAATACACTTTGCTCTTTGACTTCATTGGTCTCTTTATTGATTAAACGAACTCGAACTTTTAAAGATGTGGAATAAGAAGCATCTCTTTCCTTGCATTCTGCGATAGAATACTTAGGCTCTCCATCTAATTTGTAGTCAATGAACTCTAAAATTAGATTTCCAGTATAATCGGTAATTGGATTGATATCATCGAAAACTTCTTTTAAGCCTTTTTCTAAAAACCAATTATAAGAATTGACTTGTACAGCAATTAAGTTTGGAATATCTACTACCTCTTTAATTCTAGAAAAGCTCATTCTTTCTTTATTGCCGTACTTTACAGGATGCGTCATCCTACATTCACCCCTTGCTTAAAATAAAATAGCCAAAAGCTTAAGTACTTTGAATTATTATTTTATTCATACTTTCTTTTGGTTAATTTTGGTCTCACTTATGTGTTATGTCCTCATTTGCGTGATTTTATTCAAAAAATGCATAAAAATCCTACTATTAATGCAATTTACAATGCTATCATAAAATCCATACATTGTCAATTATTTTTTTCAATCATATATAAAATTAAAGTGAGTAGATTCTACTCACTTTAATATAATCATTATTTATTTATACAGAAAAATTATTTTACTTCTACAGAACCGCCAACTTCTTCGATTTTAGCTTTCATAGCATCTGCATCTTCTTTGCTAACAGCTTCTTTAAGAGTTTTTGGTGCATTGTCAACTAAGTCTTTAGCTTCTTTTAAGCCTAAACCAGTAAGTTCTCTAACTACTTTAATTACTTTGATTTTTTGATCTCCTGCTGAAGTTAAAACTACATCAAATTCAGTTTTTTCTTCTGCTGCTGGAGCTGCTGCCCCTGCTGCTGGAGCTGCTGCTACTGCTACTGGAGCCGCTGCACTTACACCGAATTCTTCTTCTAAAACTTTTACTAATTCAGATAATTCTAATACTGTTAAACCTTTTACATCTTCAATTAATTGAGTTACTTTTTCACTTGCCATTTTTATTTTCCTCCAATTGTTTTCTAATATTAAGCCGTAGCTTCTTTTTGTTCTTTAATTTGGTTTAATGCAATAGCCAAACCTCTGATATTTCCATTTAATACATTTACAAAACCAGTAATTGGTGCATTTAAGCCACCAAGTACTCTTGCAACAAGTACTTCTCTTGATGGTAATTCAGCTAAGTCATTGACGCCTTGTTGATCTAATACTTTTCCGTCAACCATACCTGCTTTAATTTCCATTTTTTTATGAGTTTTTGCAAAATCAGATACAACCTTTGCTGCTGCTACTGGATCATCGTAACTAAAAGCAATACCTGATGGACCTGCTAAGTATTCAACCAAACCTTCTAGGCCTGTTTCTTTTGCTGCAAATCTCATCATTGTATTTTTATAAATTTTATAGTCAACATTTGCTTTTCTAGCAAGAGCTCTAAACTCTGTTACTTCTTCTACATTTAGGCCTCTATAATCAACCAATACAGCACTTTGAGCTCGGTTAAATTTATCTGTCAATTCGCTTACAATCTCTTTTTTAAGTTCTTGATTCTTCGACACGCTTGTTCCACCTCCCTTAAATCTATTAAGTTATACTAATCAAGCTTTCAACATAAGAAATTTTCAACCAAATTTGAGTTTATACTTCGAAATTGACTTCGTCAATTCCTCAGTCGCGACATTCGCCAAATGAATGCTATGCATTCACCCCGTATATATGTAACTCCACAGCCAATTCAGCAAGCTGATTGTCTGTTTCTTTACATATATACTGCGAAAGCTTTGCTTTCGCTTGGCTCATTGTATCACGCAAAAAGCCCTCTTGAATGCGAGGCATACAAAGAGAGCATTAATCACTAACTTTTCGTATAACCTCGATAGGATATTAAGCCTGCGCACCTATTGTCTTCGGTTGAAAGATTATTTATTTATAAATCACATGAATTATAACATCATGGGATCAGCTTGTCAAGTTTATTTTGTTATCAATGCTGTTTCATTAGATTTTTGCAGGATTGACTTTAATTCCAGGTGACATCGTGCTTGTTATAGTAACACTTCTAAAGTATTGACCTTTTGCAGCAGATGGCTTCGCTTTTTTGATTGCTTCAAGTAAAACATTAAGATTATCGTTTAGTTTGTCTTCATCAAAAGAAGCTTTTCCTACTGGAACATGGATAATATTTGTTTTATCAAGTCTATATTCTACTTTACCTGCTTTAATGTCGTTAACAGCTTTTCCAACTTCAAATGTTACTGTTCCTGATTTAGGATTAGGCATCAAACCTTTTGGTCCAAGCACTCTACCTAATCGACCAACTACACCCATCATATCTGGAGTAGCAACAACAACATCAAATTCAAACCAATTTTCTTTTGTAATTTTATCTATAAATTCTTCTGCACCTACGTATTCAGCGCCTGCATCAATTGCTTCTTGAGCTTTGTCGCCTTTTGCAAACACAAGAACTCGAACGGACTTTCCTGTACCATGTGGTAAGACAATAGCTCCTCGAACTTGTTGATCTGCATGTCTAGAATCTACGCCTAGCTTAATGTGTGCTTCTATTGTTTCATCAAATTTAGCTGTAGCAACTTTTTTTACTAATGATATTGCTTCTTCAACATCGTATAAATTAGTACGATCGATTAATTTGTATTTTTCTTTGTAATTCTTTCCTCGTTTCATCTTACATCCTCCTTGTGGTAATAGCGGAATACTCCTCCCACCTATTTCTATTATCCTTCTACGACAATACCCATACTTCTTGCAGTTCCAGCGATCATTTTAATAGCTGTCTCAACAGATGCTGCATTTAAATCTGGCATTTTTAATTCAGCAATTTCTCTAACCTTGTCCATGCTTATAGTCGCAACTTTTTGTTTGTTTGGCACACCAGAACCACTTTCAAGTCCAACTGCTTTCTTTAATAGTACAGCAGCTGGTGGAGTTTTTGTAATAAATGTAAAGGTTCTATCTGCATAAACTGTAATTACAACTGGGATAATCATACCAGCTTGATCAGCAGTCTTTGCATTAAACTCCTTACAAAAACCCATGATGTTAACACCATGTTGTCCAAGTGCTGGACCAACTGGTGGCGCTGGAGTAGCTTTACCAGCAGGAATTTGCAATTTTATCATACCAATGACTTTTTTAGCCATGATAATACCTCCTTTATCTTTATATATTATAATACCAGGATATTATGTTTTGCTCCTATTGTATTATACTTTCACAATTTGTGTAAAATCTAATTCTGCAGGTGTCTCCCTGCCAAACATAGATATATTGACCTTTACCTTTAGTTTTTCATGATTGATCTCTTCTACTAATCCAGTAAAGCCTTGTAGTGGGCCATCTTTTACTTCTACATGATCACCAATCTCTAAGTCAATTTGAGGTAATTTTTCTTTAATACCCATGTTCTTTAATTCATTTTGGGTCAACGGAACGGGTTTTGAAGCGGGTCCAACAAATCCAGTTACTCCTCTGGTATTACGAACTACATACCATGATTCATCTGTCATGATCATCTTAACTAGTACATACCCTGGAAATACTTTTTTCTGACTTATCTTCTTCTTTCCATTCTTAAATTCCTCTACCTCTTGCATAGGAACATGGACTTCGTGAATCAAATCACTCATGTTTCTATTCTCAACTGTAGCGTATATATTAGCCTTTACTTTGTTTTCATATCCAGAATAAGTATGAGCTACATACCATTTAGCATCATTGTTGTTTTGATCCATAAATTTAAAACCCTCTTTATTATATAATTAGCGAAAGGATAGATCCTATCCCAAAGTCAATCACCCAAACAATCGCAGTCATTATTAGGACAATTCCTAACACAACAGAAGTGTGTTGTATTAGTTCAGGTCTTGTGGGCCAATTAACTTTTTTGATTTCATACCATACGCTCTTAAAAAAGCCCGTGAAACTTTTCCAAAAGCTCTCTTTATTTTTCTTTACTTCTTTGCTTTTCTTTACTTCCTTAGTCTGTTTTACTTCTTTCTTGGCCATAATCCACCTCTTTAATCCTTAATAAAGATTAAATTGCATTATTTTGTTTCTTTATGTGCTGTATGAGTTTTGCAGAATTTACAATATTTCTTTAGTTCAATTCTCTCTGGGTCGTTCTTTTTGTTTTTCATAGTATGATAATTTCTTTGCTTACATTCCCCACATGCTAAGATTACTTTAACTCTCATCACTACACCTCCTATATCGGATAACTTCACACAATTAGCTAGTTTAGGCATACGAACCCTATTATTCATGCTACCTATCAAAAATACCACAAACAAATTTCACTGTCAAGAAAAAGCTATGGCGTCTTAGCTATCAACGACCAGCTGTCAGCCATCAGTACTTAGCGTTCCTCTCCGGTCATTTTGCTACAAAAGTAGCATAAAAAAAAGGCCTCAAGCCTTCCTCACAATATACGCAGTATTATAACACATGTTTTGTGGTTTGTAAAATTGTTTTTTCAAAAATGAGCATCAGCGAAAACATAGACACCAGCAATCAGCATCCAGCAATCAGCAATCAGTGGGCTTGGGTCGCCTCTTTTACGGCTTTGCTTTCTGGTATTCCTTTTAGGTCAAGTCAATGCAACTAATATCTACGGTAGCCGACTAGCTTCTCTTATCTTCATTTTGCTACCCTTGGGTAGCTTAAAAAAGACCCGTGAGGGATAACCCCAATACTGGTGACTGAACACTGGTGGCTGGACCCTAAAGGCATGACCTGAAGCTACGCTCATGCTAATAAAAAAAGGGCCTTAGCCCTTTTTTATTAAAGAATTTCAGATATAACTCCTGAACCTACTGTTCTTCCGCCTTCTCTGATTGCAAATCGTAATCCTTCTTCGATTGCGATTGGGTGGATTAGTTCGATTGTCATTTCGATATTATCTCCTGGCATTACCATTTCTGCTCCGCCTTCTAATTCGATGATTCCTGTTACGTCAGTTGTTCTGAAATAGAATTGTGGTCTGTATCCGTTAAAGAATGGTGTATGTCTTCCACCCTCTTCTTTTGTTAATACGTATACTTGAGATTTGAATTTTGTGTGTGGGTTGATTGTTCCTGGTTTTGCTAGTACTTGACCTCTTTCGATGTCTTTTCTTTCAACTCCTCTTAACAATGCTCCAATATTATCTCCTGCTTCTGCTTGATCTAATAATTTACGGAACATTTCAACACCTGTTACTACTACTTTTCTTCTCTCTTCTTGTAAACCAACGATTTCTACTTCTTCGCCTACTTTTATTGTTCCTCTTTCAACTTTTCCTGTTGCTACTGTACCTCTACCTGTAATGGAGAATACATCCTCTACTGGCATTAGGAATGGTTGATCTGTTGGTCTTTCTGGCTCTGGAATATATGCGTCTACTTCTTTCATTAAATCAACGATTTTGTCTCCCCACTCGCTGTCTGGATCTTCTAATGCTCTCAATGCACTTCCTACTACGATTGGAGTGTCATCTCCTGGGAATTCATATTCGCTTAATAGTTCTCTTACTTCCATTTCTACTAATTCGATTAATTCTTCGTCATCTACCATATCTGCTTTGTTTAAGAATACTACGATATATGGTACACCTACTTGACGTGATAAAAGAATGTGCTCTCTCGTTTGTGGCATTGGACCATCTGCTGCACTTACTACTAAGATTGCTCCGTCCATTTGCGCTGCTCCTGTGATCATGTTTTTAACATAGTCAGCATGGCCTGGGCAGTCTACGTGTGCGTAGTGTCTTGCATCTGTTTCGTATTCTACGTGAGATGTAGAGATCGTGATTCCTCTTTCTCTCTCTTCTGGTGCTTTATCGATATTGTCATAGCTTATGAATTCACCAGATCCAAATCTTTTGTTTAATACAGCTGTGATTGCCGCTGTTAAAGTTGTTTTACCGTGGTCAACGTGTCCTATTGTTCCAACATTTACGTGAGGTTTACTTCTCTCGTATTTAGCTTTTCCCATTTTTTATTCCTCCTTAATAACAGTTTTAAGTTCTAAGTTTTAAGTTCTAAGTTCTAATTAATTAACAAATCTACAACAATAAAAAAATTTAAATCCTCTGATGTCGATAAAATGGTTTTACATAGAACGTACAACTTACAACTTAGAACTATACTGGAGCCCATGGCCGGAATCGAACCGACGACCCCCACCTTACCATGGTGGTGCTCTACCTACTGAGCTACATGGGCACGTTTTTTAATTGAGAATTAAGAATTAAAAATGAATAATTATAGCTACTAATTGTTTAAACGGATACAAGCTCTATACAATATATAAATGACTATATTATTTTCCATTGCATCTAGATTTTTAATTGTTCATTGTTCACTATTCATTTTTCATTGTTCATTGTTCATTAATTAAACTGGTGGTGGGAGATGGATTCGAACCATCGAAGGCTGAGCCGACAGATTTACAGTCTGTTCCCTTTGGCCACTCGGGAACCCCACCACATGTAAATTATAATACTAAAATTAAATTTTTCTGTCAACAATTAAGTATGCATGTCTTCAATTAATTTTTCTTTTAAATAATTTTCTAATTTTCGCTTTACTCTTTGCAATGCATTGTCAATACACTTTACCTGTTTATCTAAATCCCTTGCAATTTCATAATAACTCTTCCCATTAATATAACTTAGTAGTACTGTTCGTTCAAGTTCACTTAGAACTTTATATATCTTTTCTTCAATATCCCCTGCTTGCTCACGGCCGATGATAATTGCCTCAGGACCAGCATCTTGTTCATTGATTATAGCATCTATTAATGATATATGAGACTTTTCGTTATAAATAGGCATGTCCAAAGAAATAGATGAATTTAAGGGATTATGTTTTTGCCTTGTAGACGCCTTTACTGCTGAAATAATCTGTCTTTGTATACATAACTCTGCGAAAGCCCTAAAAGAACCACATCTATCAGGATTAAAATCTCGAATACTTTTAAATAATCCGATCATTCCCTCTTGGATGATATCCTCTTTATCTGCACCTGCTAAAAAAAATGAACTGGTTTTTAATTTGACAAAATTCCGATACCTTTCGAACAACAATTCTTCAGCTTTTCTATCTCCTTCCCTTGACATCAAAGCTAATTTCTCGTCTGGATAGTTTGATAAAACGTTTTCAACTTGAAGTAAGTTTGCGTTCACAGATATTCCTCCTATAATGCTATTCTGCTTGTCCCCGTCTTATTTTATCTAATTTATTTATAATATTAACATCTAGGCTTTTTTCTAGATTGTTTCTTTCCTTATGATATTGCTCTTCTGTTTTTTTCATAGATGTTTTCTTTGCGAAATCAAGATCTTTTTCTAATTCCAAGGCCGTGATGCGGTTTGCTCCGCTTCCTATTATCATCCTCTGCAATGTAAAGTCAGAAGTAACTACATAAATCTCATAGACTTTAGGCATATCATAGACTAATTTTTCAATATAGCTATCTGCCGTCTGATGTTTCTGAGTAAATATTACAGAGCCATTTTCAAATACTTCTTGCTTTATTCTATCATTAATATTGTAGGCGTCAAACACAATAATAAAATAATAATTCTTTAATTTTGCATAACTTTGTATCTCTGATATGAGCTTAGTCCTAGCGTCTTCTAAACTTGTCTTTGCTATTTCCTTCAAATCTGCCCACTGATTTATAATATTATAACCGTCTATAATTAGGTATGTCTTTATCATTATGTATTCCTTCCACATAAGCTCTACGTTCTATGTTCTACGTTCTAAGTATTTAGTCACTTTGGGTGACTATTATGCTTTTACTTAGAACATAGAACTTATATCTTAGAACTAATTCCGTTGCTTAGCTGCTTCACTAAGCAGTATTCCAGTTGCTACAGAAGCATTTAGCGATTCTATTTCGCCGTACATCGGAATGGAGACTAGAAAATCGCATTCGTCTTTTACTAATCTGCTAATTCCCTCACCTTCATTTCCAATAACAATTGCCATAGAACCTTTGAAATCACTTTCGTAATATTTCTGTCCTTCCATATCCGCTCCTGCAATCCAAAATCCTTTTTCTTTTAACTCTTTTATTGTTTGAGTTAAATTGGTTACTTTACAAATAGGCGTGTGCTCAATAGCACCTGCTGAAGCCTTTATAGCAATGGGACTAATATCTACAGAGCGATTTTTAGGTATGATAATGCCATGTACTCCACAAGCATTTGCCGTACGAATAATGGCTCCAAAATTATGAGGATCTGTTATCTTATCTAGAATCACCACTAAAGGAGACTCTCCCTTGACCTTAGCGCCTTCTAAGATATCTTCTATTTCAGCGTATTCATATTCACTGGCAATTGCAATAATTCCTTGATGATTTCCAGTTTTACTTGTAAAATCCAGTTTTTTTCGATCCACTTGTTGTATCTTTATTTTCTTTTCCTTTGCTAATTCAAACAGTTCTTGTGCCCCAGTCTCTCTTCTACCCTTAGCGACCATAATTTTTTCAATATTTACATCCGATTTAAGAGCTTCGACTATTGGATTTTTACCTTCTATTTGCCTTGTCCCCTTTAGGGGTTTGTTTGTGTTCAAATGAAATCCATCCTTTTACATTTTCTCAAATTTTTCTCTCACTTCTACGATACGTCCACAAGTCATTTTCCCTTCAGGGCAAGGACCATTAACGCAGCTAGGACCTGCATTTTTAAATAGTATAGGGGCAACTTTTTTAACTAATATAAGCATTTGAGTGGCCAGCTCTCTGATTTCCCACTGAGCTCTATTACAACATCTATGATTAAAGAAATGGAGTAATTCTCTTGCGTTCATAGTCGCCACTATTTTTGTTTCACATGCATTAGGTAGTACATATCTTGCATCTTCTATGGCTGCTTTTTCCGCCATGGAAAGTGCTTTCTTCTCGCTCTTATATTGTCCTTTTATTTTTTCCATATGCTCTTTCTGTAAAACAGTGACCAATTGATCATATGCTCTCTGCTGCTCTTCCATAGCGTGAATATAGATCTCTTTTGCTTCTTCATTTTTTTCGATTTCAGGTGGTATAATAAAGCTAAATTGGCCTTCTCTTACGTACCTCTGGGATTTTTGACTATAGCTAGCTAATCGATGTCTGACTAATTGATGAGTCAAACTTCTCGAAACCCCTTCTATACCAAAAGTAAAGCTTACATGTTCTATAGGTGAAGCATGTCCCATATCCATAAGCATGGTCAAAAATTGATTCACCTTGTCTTCCGTCAAATCATTTAATATATGGTCAATTCCCGATTTTGAGTAGCATAGTTTTGCCGCTGCCGAAATTATTTTTTCCGGCTCTGGCGTATGAGATAAGACGATGACCTTTAATTGTTCTTGCATTCTATTCCTCCAAAACCTTTAGTCTTTACTTTGTTTACAACAAAAGTGCTCTGAGCTTTGCGAGCCAATCTGAGAGCCAAGTTGTACCTAATAAAATAATTCGAATTATTATTTTACTTTCTCTCTACTTGCCGTAGACTACCTTAGCTGCTTTGCAGCTTCGGTCGTTGGCACTTGCTCATAGAAATCACTCCATTTTCTCGTGCAAGCACGGAAAATCTCCTGATTTCTGCGAGCCAATCTGCTGATGCGAATATTATATCATAAAATCCATATGATTAACTTTTGTTTATATTTTTTAATACAATTTCTATAGTAAAATCCTCTTCTGTAATGACGATATTTTCACTTCCTTCATATTTATCTACAACCGCTTGGATATTTTTTAAACCAAAACCATGATTTGATGTATCGTTCTTTGTAGTAGATAATTGTTTGTCTTTATACTGAACCTTTTCCTGATCTATCGTATTGGTACAATCCAGAAAGAAGAAGTCTTTTTCGCTTTCTATATATAGGTTTATTTTCTTTTCTTTTCCCGTTATTTTTTCACAAGCTTCAATAGAATTATCTAGGATATTTCCTAATAATATTGTGACATCCACATCATCTATTAATACATTATCATAAATATCGATTTCTGTGTCAAATGCAATCTCTTTCTTTTTAGCAAGCATATTTTTTACGTACAGCATCGAGGCTATAACCGGGTGATCAATATTAAGAAGGTAATTAACGGAATTAATAGGTTCTGTAATCTTATGTATATAATGTTTTGCCTTTTCATACTCCTCACAGTCAATACATGCACTAATCACAGATAAATGATTTGACATATCGTGTTTAATTGCCCTTATACTATCTACTGCTACACCTAATTCTTGATTATACTTTTGTTCTGCTTCATTTTTTTGTAATAAAAGCTTTAATTCTATTTCTCCTTCTGACGCTTTTATAAGCAATTCATAAATATGTACAGATAATAGGCAAATAGAAACATTGGTTAATACCAATAAATATAACCGAATATTCGTTTGTAATGGAATGGTAGTATAGATGTCAATAATTAAAATCAAAAGAAAATTGACCAGAATAAGAAACAAAACAATTTTTGCGCTAGTCAACTTACTAATTTGAGCTCTTAAAGAAAATATTTTCTTTGTTCTTCTATGCACAAGGTATGTAATAATTAAAAACAATAGCATTTTCGAAATGACAATTGCTCCAATGCTCATAAAGGAAACTTCCGTAATTTCTGACATATGTATATCGAATACGCTGACAAATAAAAACATGACAACATTTTCTATGGCTATGTTTATGAGCATAAAAGTGCCTAATGCCACTACTTTTTGTTGAATTGTATTGAAATATATAAAATAAATGAGAATAAAAATACCTAGGTAAGAAAGAATCATTCCCATAATAGCAAATGGCCTCAAAAAAAAGCCCGTAATCGCAATGACCAAAACATACAGCAGATTAAAATTATGATGATATTTTGCTGTAAATTGCCCATTTAGATACTTGAAAAGAACCATAGATTCTACAAAGAAAACCATAAAACTAGCAATCTCCCATTCCATGTTCATTTCAATACCCCCTTTTCAATGGATAAAATATTTGAATATGTCTATATGTCTCATTTTAAAGTAAGTGAATGAATTTGTAAATCACCCCTGTCTTTGTATTTATAATTATTTTACTCTCCATTAAAAAGGAGCTGTCACACTAACGTTTTTTAAATGCTAGTGCGACAGCTCCTTTTTACTTAGTTACCTATATATTAACCATTGAAGTTGCTAGTTGTAGAATCCTAGCAATTCCAATGCCTTCCACCTTATTTTGGGGGTACTATGATTTGAACTGCTTACTTCAAAATTCCTTTTATTAGATGAAACTTCGTCGTATTGTTGCTCTTGATTCATTTTCCTACCGTCTTCTTTATTGTATTTATATTGGACTTCCCCTTGATTTTCTTCTTTAGAGGATTTTTCGCCCTGTTCTATGGCTTTGGGATATTTTTTTTTAGTTTCATTTTTTATTATCTTATCTTCATTAAAACTGCTTTGACAAGAATATTCTTTAGACTCTGTTATCTGTTCATCTTGCAACTCTTCTATACTATCGTAACTTTCCAGAGAATTGTCTTCCAGTAGTTTACTCTTGTCTTGTTCCTCTTCTTTTGGGATCTCTGTTTGTACATCTACTAAACATAATGGTGGGAATAATACACACCACCAATTCTTTCCTTGTCCACTTCCTATAATAACCCTAAGGGCTAAATAATCTCCAGCTGGCAATGAAAAGTCTTTGTAATATTTTGTAGGAAAAAACGTAGTTTCTAATTCTACGGACACATCATTGTCCATATTATATGTACGCAAAGTTTCTTCAGCAATATGCTGAATTTTTTTGCTGTTTTTATTAATGATGTTTATGGTCTCGTCTTTTGATGTTGATACTTCTAATTTAGGAATCATGTACTCTAGTACATCATCCTTTACTTTTAATTTTACCTGTTGATCTACTTCAGTATCACTATTTGCAATAACGTGAAAACGAACTAATTTTTTTGCCAAATCATTAGAACTTAATACCTTACTTTCTAAAACAAAAAGATCTAAACTTGCTTCTTTTGAATATGTATTTACGACAAAAATACTGCTTAATACAAGTAGGATTAACCCACATGCCATTATCTTTTTCATATATAATCCGCCCCTTTATTTCTTATGTTAGGAGTATGGACGCGAATTATCTAAAATATACATGAAATCTTAAAAATACTTTAGAATTATCAGTAAAAAAGCACCTGCAGCGTATTAGCTACCAGCGACCAGTCTTCAGCCATCAGTGCTAGGGTCAAATATTTAATTACATATAAAGAGGGTTTAAATCATATCTAAGTCCAAAAGTAGAACTTTCCTAATATACAAGCAAGAAGGCTCCAATGGAGCCTAAAGTTCATTTTGCATTCCCTTCGGCCTTCAACTTTTGACTTTACTAATATATTTCTCAATTACATCAAAGGACTCAAACAACAATACTGGTTTTCCTAATGTAAGAGCAGCACTATAAAGTTCTGGGGATTTTTGTTGAAGGGCGGATATTTTTTCTGGGAAAGTATTATAACTTGATGTAAATTCTACGTATTTGGTACAAAGCAATCTATTTTTGCTCTGAATAATGCCATCTGTTATTTTTACTCTACTTATAGGCTGTTCACTATAAGGTTGATCAAATTTTAGTAAAACCCGATTGTCCTTTACCTTTATCTCATTATCTTTGTATCCTCTCCTCTTTAAGCCGCCAATAAATGCATCTCTCATTTCATTATTTGGAAAAGTAATATCTATGTGCATAATGAGCTCCCATGGTTCAGCAAAATCACCTACTATAAATCCAGTATGCCACCAATGCCTCCCATACAGCGAAAACAATTTTCTGCCTTGTTTTTCTAAACTTACACTCATTTGAAGCATTTCTTCGTCTTCTACTGTATGAAAAAAGGTGCCATTAAATAAACCAGGTATATCAATATCAGGTCCTTCTGTATTGTATATGCCAATTTCACACCCTAAAGCCATTCCATATTGACCCTTCCAAAATTGAATAAGCCACCTTTTATTATCGTATTCAAAATAGATGGGTTCCGAATCTACAATCAGATTAAGAGGAGCACAAGCTTCATCATATAATCGACAGTACCCCATATCTCTTTGCCACGCATCCAATTTTGTATAGAAAATGTCTTGCTTTTCATCGTATAGATACCCAGCAGCTGATGCCAATTTCCTCCATTCATCTCTGTCACCAATCTCTTTAGGGGGTGCCTGTTTCTTCGCTATGGAGACTCTTCCTAAGAAGACCCCTAAAATTGCAAGGAGAACGACAATCAGTATTTCAATACTCTCCGAACTATACGTACGGTTCACAAGATTGCTTTCAAAAGCGTATACCCTCCCCCATGGGAATAGATTCCCTGAAAACAATAATGATCCGCTTAGAGTACATAGAAAAGATACGATAGATTTACATACATGACTAAAAATAAAAACCACCACCTAAATGCTATTTATACCATAGTATTCAAGGTGGTGATTTGTGTGCTTTGTATTTTGAGCAGTTGTTAAACAATGGCCGAACAGTTGCCGAACGATGGTTAAACAATTATTTTGAGCAAAAGAAATTTATCTTTCAGCACTCAGTTTTTTTGCGCAGAGCTAGTTCTTAGAGATTCTTCGTCGCTGTACTCCTCAGAATGACCCTCTGGAAGTCCTAATAGAGCCTACAGATAATTTTGCACTTTCAATTCAGTATTTCCTTTTAGAGTTCCCCTTTCCACATTGCGCTTTTAGCTAAAAAATTATTTTCGGCCACCATAGTACTGATACAGATAAGTCAGTATATTGCCATTGTACAACTTTCTGTTTTTCGTAGCTCTTCTACCGAAATACCTTTCAAAATTCAAATGTCCTGTCAAAATAAAGTAAGACCAATCATCTAGTTTTTCAAATGTCTTCCCCATAGTTTGGTATAATTCCTCTACTTCTTTCTTTGTAGATAGTCTTTCTCCATAAGGAGGGTTGGTAATGATTGTTCCGACTCTTTTACTGGAACTAAATTCTGAAACATCTAATTTTTGAAATGCTATTACATCATCTACACCTGCTAGTTTTGCATTTTCCATAGCTAATTGGATGGAATGTCTATCAATATCAGAGCCCAGTAATCTAAACTCATCCTTTTCAATCATATCTTTCGCTTCTTCTCTTATACTTGAGTAACTTCTCTTCATTTGACCGTTCCAGGTTTCGCTAGAAAAAGTCCTGTTGATTCCAGGCGCAATGTTTTTACCCATTAGCGCAGCTTCAATGAGCAAAGTTCCGGAACCACAAAAGGGGTCGGCTAACTGCCTTTCAGGTTTCCAATGAGATAAAAAGACAATTGCTGCTGCAAGAGTCTCTTTTAGAGGCGCTTCATTTCCCTTTGCTCGATAACCTCTCTTGTGAAGACCTACTCCAGAAGAGTCTATAGACAAGGTTACTTCATCCTTTAGAATATTTACAAAAACAGGATAGTTTTCACCGCTCTCCTCGAACCAGTTTATTTTATATTTTTGTTTTAATCTTTCCACAATAGCTTTTTTCACGATGCTTTGACAATCTGACTTGCTAAATAATTTTGACTTTACAGAAGTAGCTTTTGCTACAGGAAAGCGCCCGTCTTTGGTAATCCACTGTTCCCATGAACAAGCTTTTGTCTTCTCAAAGAGCTCGTCAAAAGTAGTGGCATTAAACTTCCCAATCTTCACTAATACCCTGTCAGCTGTTCGTAGCCATAAATTTGCAATAGCTATGGCATCTTCTTCACCGCTAAATTCAACCCGACCATTGCTCGTCACAATATTCTCAAACCCTAATTTTACTACTTCATCTTTTAAAATCCCTTCTAATCCAAAAGTACAAGTTGCAATTAGTTCCAGTCTTTTCATTTTATTCTCCTAATAAGTAAAGCGCCTTCAGCGCTTTACGTTCTAAGTTCTGCCGTAGCTTGCAGCCAATCGCCCTGCTGCGCTATGCTTGTGCTCTTGGGCAAGCCTGGCATGGGTGGTACTAATGCTTCTCTTCGTCGCTACGCTCCTCAACAAGCAAAGTTACCACTCCATAAGTTCTAAGTAAAATCAGCAGGTCGCTGCGCGACCACTGATTTTACCACCTTACCACCTTACCACCTTACCACCTTACCACCTTACCACCTGACCACCTGACCACCTGACCACCTGACCACCTGACCACCTGACCACCTGACCACCTTAGCTTTCAATTGCTCGTAGTTCTTCATCTTTCCCATATACAAACAAATAACTATAATCCGAGTCCTTCAACGCATTAATCTGTTTGTTCATCTTCTTCTTTGCTACTAAGGTAGTTACCATATAGCCGAGCTTTCTAAATTCATCTGCTTTTTTCATTATTTCGACATAATCTTCCTCAGCACGGTACAAAAACGCAACCTTTTTGTTGATTTCCTGGGCAATATGCTGTTCTTCTAGGAGTATTGTTATGATACGTTCAAAGCCTATAGAAAAGCCTACTGCTGGAATCGATTCTTTGGAAATATTGCCAATCATATTATCGTATCGACCACCTCCAGCTATGGAAAAGCCGTAAGGTCCATAAGTAATTTCAAAAATTTGTCCTGTATAGTATCCCATCCCTCTTACTAGTGTAGGATCAAATACAATTTCATACTGCCCATCAGACAACTCTCTTGCAGCTCTTATAACCTGCAACAAGCTATTCTTTACACTTTCATCTCCTTCAATTTTATCCAAGTTATCTTCATTTAGAGTTGTAAAAGAGTGGATTATATCATTTACACCTTGTTCATTATAGCCTTTTTCTATAAGCTCTTTAGCTACACCATCTTGTCCTATTTTATCAAGTTTATCTAAGACAATGCTAATAGAAGAGACTTCCTCTGGCTCGAAACCTGCCGAAATGATAATGCTGCTTAAAATTCTGCGGTCATTGATTCTTACTACAAAATTTTTAAATCCTATTTCACCTAAAGCTTTTGTAGTAGTATGAATCAATTCAATTTCTGCAACTTGCGTTTCTTCACCTATGATGTCTATATCACATTGTTTAAAAGATCTAAATCTTCCCTTTTGAGGTCTTTCTGCTCGAAAGACATTGTCAATTTGAATCGCTTTAAAGGGAAATTGAAGAGAGTTTTTATTGTTTGCAAAAAACCGACTAAGAGGCAGAGTTAAATCATACCGAAGACCTGTATCACATAAATCCTTTATGGTAGAATTTTCATGAACATCGAGTTTTTCACCTCTTTTTAGGACAGTAAACAACATCTTTAGATTTTCTCCACCATCACTATTCATTAACAAATCAAGGCTTTCTAAAATAGGCGTCTCGATTCTCTCAAATCCATGAGAGCGATATATTTGTAATATTTTCTCTTGTAGTTTATCTCTAAGTTCCATTTCTTGAGGAAGAATATCTCTAGTTCCTCTTACAGGATTCGTGTGTATACTCAATGTATAACCCCTTTCTAATATTAGCGGAAAGCGGAAAATTTACTTGCCTACCAGCGAGTTAAGCTTTTTTCAGCATTCAGCTTTCGGCTTAAAAGTTTTCCCGTCCAACTGTCCAACAAGCCAACCGTCCAACCAAATCTAACTATTATTGAACCATCATTAATCTAACTTCCTTTGTACTTTACACTCTAAAATTCACACTATTAACTTTCAATTTTAATCTGATGATATACTTTCTTACCCTTTTTGATGATCAACTGTCCATCTTCATCTAAATCAGACATTGTGATTTGGCGGTTGATGTCTTGAACTTTCTCGTCATTTACAGATACTCCACCTTGCTCTACTAGCCTTCGCCCTTCGCTTTTGCTTTTAATCAAACCCGCTTGTTGCATAAGGTCTAGTATTCCAATATGGTTCTCTATTGTGCTTTTTTCTACTATTGTGCTAGGCATATCAGCACTTTTAGCATTGCTTCCAAATAGGCTTCTTGCCGCTTCTTGTGCTTTTTCAGCTTCTTTTTCACCATGAATAATCTTTGTCACTTCGTAAGCTAATACTTCTTTAGCCTTGTTGATTTCAGAGCCTTGTAATGCGCCTAATTCTCGAACTTGTTTCATAGGTAAAAATGTTAGTAATGCTAAACACTTCTCTACATCTGGGTCATTGATATTTCTCCAGTATTGGTAGAATTCATAAGGGCTTGTCTTTTCTGGATCTAGCCATAGCGCCCCTTTTTCAGTCTTACCCATCTTCTTTCCTTCACTAGTAGTCAATAGAGAGAAAGTCATACCATATGCTTGTCCGCTTGACTTTCTTCGAATAAGCTCTACCCCTCCTATAATATTAGACCATTGATCATTTCCACCTAATTGCATCTTGCAATTGTATTCTTGAAACATTTTATAGAAATCATACGACTGCATTAGCATGTAGTTAAATTCTAAGAAAGTAAGACCTTTTTCCATACGAGACTTATAACATTCTGCTTGAAGCATGCGGTTTACAGAAAAATGAACGCCCACATCTCTCAAGAACTCAATATAATTTAAAGATAATAGCCAATCAGCATTATTTACCATCAAGGCCTTATCTTCAGAAAAATCAAAGAATTTCTCAAATACTTTTTTAAAGTTCTTTGCATTGTGATTAATCTGTTCTAAAGTGAGCATCTTTCTCATATCGCTTTTATCCGTTGGGTCCCCAATAGTAGTTGTTCCACCACCTAATAAGGCTATTGGCTTATGACCTGCTCTTTGCATATGGGTCATCGCCATTATTTGAAGAAAATGGCCCACATGTAAGCTATCAGCTGTTGGATCAAAACCTATGTAAAAGGTTATAGATTCTTTACCCAATAGCTCCTTTATAGCTTCCTCATCAGTACATTGTTCAATAAATCCTCTTTCTTTGAGTATATCAAATACATTTTCCATTAAAATCCTCCTAAACTTTAACAAACTCTTTACTTTTATACTATAATATGGCAAAAGGTTCTTAAATTCACTTTTGCTCTACGCATTTCTTTTCGTCATCCATTCTACTATAAATACCTTTAGTATGGCAAAGGTTGGCACAGCTAAAAACATTCCCCCAATTCCAAATATTTCCCCACCTATTATAACAGAAATCATAATCCAAAAGGGCTTTAATCCTATTTGATTTCCTAAAACTTTTGGTCCTAATAGATTATCTTCTAACTGTCCAGCAAGGATGACTAGTCCTAATACCCATACCACTTTGTTGGGACTGTTAAATAATGTAATAAGAACGCCTATAGCTCCTCCTACAATAGGACCAAAGTAAGGAATAATATTCAATACAAGGATAATCAGACTAATCAATGAGCTATGAGGTACTTTAAGAAGAATTAAGCCAACAAAAACAAAAGATGCAACAAAAATGGAACAGTAAATCTTTCCGATGAAAAATTTATAAAAGGTTTCGTCCATCAAGCCTAATGTTTTCGTCCATTTACGATAGGTTTCTTTGGATATGATACTTTTAACAGCAGAAATTATCTGCCTACCTAAAACCTCGCTGTCCAACAATAAATATATAGACAAAAATAAAGATAATATCAATCGAAAAAGCTTATTACCTACTCCTATTACACTTTCTATTAGATATGTTAGAGTATCTTGTATGGTTAAGTTCTCCTCACCTAAAAGAGTAGATAAAAGGTCTCCTATACCCTGAGAGCTCGCAGCCCCTTGTGAGCTTTTTGTGACAGACGAATTCTCCACAAAATAATTTATATACTGCTCTAAATGGAGTTTCGTAATGATGTCTTCTACCTTCCTAATATAGCTTGGTATTCCACTAATTATAATCCTTATGCTCTGCCATATTTGAGGTAATATAAATAAGAGTACCAAATATACGAGAAAAAATAAACAAAAATAGATTAACAGTATAGAAATGATTCTACTGTATTTAACATGTTTTCTAAAGAAACCAATTCTCAAAAACTTTTTATCTAAAAACTTGACAGGTCTTATTAAAAAATAAAATAGAATCAATCCCCAAAATAGAGGTTTAAATATACCAACAACAAAACTTATCCCTTCCCTAATCGAATCCATTAAAACGCCAATATTTGTAACTACCTTATAAAACAATAGGACCATACATAGAGTAAGACCTAAATACAAATATGGCTTTAATTCCGCTCTTATCTTAAGTTTATTCAATTTATCACCTAATGTCATTTTATTATATCCTATACGGATTTTATATTAAATAATTCACCTACAGTTCCTATGGTTTTAATATTATACTTTATATCATGCTAGCTATTCATGTATAATGAATAAGTCACTAGTATCTAGGTATTCCTTTAGGGTCATCTTGCTATTAAAGATTAATTTGTGTAGAAAAAGATAGAACTTTTCTATTCAACCAAAGGCATTTATTCTAAAAAAACACGGAGGTTAAAATGTATTACTATTTAATTATTATCGCTATCATTCTTTTAGATCAATTCACTAAATACTTAGCTATAACCCATGTAAAAAATGTGGTTACCATTCCTATTATACAAAATATTTTTCATTTAACTTATGCAGAGAATACGGGAGCTGCATTTAGTATTCTATCCAATAAAATCCCTTTATTAACAATAGTCACATCAATTTTTATTATTTGTTTATTCATTTATCTATCAAAGGTGATTAATGAGAAAAAAGGGTTTCAATGGATGACATTAGCTCTTACTTTTGTTATCGGAGGGGCAATAGGAAATCTAATCGATCGCATAAGATTAGCTTATGTAGTAGATTTTTTTGAATTTCGATTCATTCAATTTGCTATTTTTAATGTAGCCGATACGTTTATCGTTATAGGCTCTATCTTATTGATTATTTGTATTTTACTCGAAGAAAAAGCGTAACCAACAGGCTACGCTTTTTCTATTCTTTTACATCTTTTAGCTCGTTCTTTTGCTCCATAATTACGATAAGTTCTTCTGTGGTTGCAATATGACTTTCTGCAATTGTCCTTGCCAGATTCCCATCCTTATCTTTAATGGCGTTTAGCATCTCATTATGCTCTTTTAATAGTAATCCCGTGTTGTTCATTTGAGTAAAATAAGCAACCCTGTACCTTTGAACTTGTTCTCGAAGATTATTAATCATTTGCATTAATTTGCTGTTTTGAGCAGCCTTATACATAATGTCGTGAAATTCTGTATCGTAATTAATCAGATCGATTATATTCTTTTTAGTGGCAGCTTCTTCAAAATGAATTAAAGAACTTTCCAATCTTTCAATTTCTTCTGGTTTTGCGTTTTGAGCTGCTTTTTTTGCTGCAAGACCTTCTAGAACAACTCGAATTTCGACTACTTCGCGGATATCTTCTGAAGTCAATCCTGCAACATAGGCGCCTTTACGAGGTACCATTACCACTAGTCCCTCTAATTCTAGCTTTCTGATAGCTTCACGAACAGGTGTTCTGCTGACGCCCATTTGTTCTGCTAGTTGAACTTCCATCAGTCTTTGACCTGGTTTAAAACTACCTTCAATAATAGCGTTTCTCATAGTAGAAAACACAATTTCCCTTAAAGGCTTATAACTTTCCATATCTATAGTTAAAACCCCATCTTTATACCCCACGGTATAACCCCCCTTTATTATACGTCGTAGCAATAAATACTTCTTTGTAGCTCTTTTTTAACTCACTGTATGCGATTTTTGCGGTTTTTTCATCTTCAAAAAGTCCGTATATAGTTGGACCGCTACCGCTCATTAAAGAATTGAGAGCGCCTAATCGAATCATCTTTTCCTTAATATCTGTTAGTCTAGGGTATTTCTTAAATATAAAATCTTCAAATACATTTCTCATTTTAGAGGTAATCAAATGCGCATCCCCTGCCTGAATCCCCTCAACCATCTTTATGTTTTCTGGATGGTTTTTAATAGATTTTATATTTACCAAACTATATGCCCAAGGCGTAGATATTCGAATAGATGGTTTTACCAAAACCACATATAACTTTGGCAATGGATCTAGATTTGTAAGTATTTCTCCAACCCCTTCAGCTAGAGCCGTACCTTCTATCATGCAAAAGGGTACATCTGCACCAATTTTTAAACCTATGTCTAGAAGATCTTCATTTTCTAGATTTAAATTCCACAGTTTGTTTAGAGCTATAATGGTACACGCTGCATTAGAACTGCCACCGGCCAGACCTGCTGCTACAGGAATTCTCTTTTCTACATATACTTCTATGCCTTTATCTACTTTTGTTTGTTCTAAAAGAAGCTTGGCAGATTTGTAGATGATATTCCTTTCATCTTTAGGCAGACGTAGATTATTGGAATTCAGTTTTATGCCCCTTTCGATGACTTTAAAGTGCAAAGTATCGCATAATGAAATAGTTTGCATTACCATGGACACATCATGATATCCATCGTCTCTCTTATTTACGATATCTAAGGTCAAATTGATTTTTGCCCTAGCTTCTAATGTAAGTTTATTCATACATCACCCTATGTTTATTTAATGTTTTTGTATACAGTATTAAATATAATCCTACTCTTTTCTACTAGAGATGTCAAGTTTTGCTATTATCTAATTTCAACTATTTGATTTTTGTGAAATAGATATATATAGGTTTCTCTAACATTTTTCTTTGTCAATTCTTCGATGGCTCTTTTATACAATTGTAATTGTGGAGTATAATTTCGAATCAACTCTTCTTTATCTTTTTCATCTGAATAATAATCGCTCTTATAGTCAATCAAGACATAATCTTTTCCTTCTAAAAAGTAACAATCGATGATTCCCTGGATCAACATATAATCCTTACTTTCTTCTACATTCGCTTTATAGTTAAAAGCTTTCTCTCTATAGATTCTTTGTCCTTTGAGCATTCGCTGACCTAATGGACCCATAAAGTACTTTGTGATTTTGGGTACAAAAAACTCATCTATCTCTCCCTCACTTAGGATTTGTTTTTTTATCATCTCATCAATCTGTCTGCTTATTTCTTCTTTAAAAGAGCTTTCTATACTTTTCAACTTCTCTAAATCCAAATGCTGTAAAATAAAATGTAGTACAGTACCTCTCTGTGCTCCAGTCATTCCCTTTTGTCTTTGAAATTTGGGTAGGTTAAAGGTCTCATTTACACGAATGCGATCTACTCTTTTGTTCTCTTGTACTTTCTTCAATTCTGTTACCGTAGCTTTTGTAGGCATATTGCTCTCTTTTTCATAATCATAGGACCAAGACAATTTTTCATCAATCATTTTATGAATTGTAGACTTCTTTTCTTTTTTCAATCCATCCCAATACTGAATTAAATCCCATTTTCCCTCTAAGTGCTCTATTTTTAATTTATTTATGATTTCAGATAATCTTTTGTATTCAAGAAAAAAACAGCTCTCATCATTCTCTTTGTAATCCATCCTTTTAAGTACTACAGGCATAATCCAATCTAAATATGTTCTACCAGTAGAAATAAAATACTCACTTAATGTATTTGACCATTTCTTTTCAATAGAGCTTTCCAGTTTATTTACCGTTCCTACTAAATAAAGATAATCTCTTGCCCTAGACAAAGCTACATATAAAACTCTCATTTCCTCAGACAAAGTCTCTAATTGAAGTTTCTCTTTTGCAATAGTCTTAAAGATAGTAGGGCAATATCTCCGTTCAGCTAGACTGACGTAATTAGGGCAAATACCTAAATCTTTGTGAGCTATAATAGGATCTCGTATATCCTGTAGATTCATGTTTTTTCCTAGTCCGCCTACAAAGACTACAGGAAATTCTAGTCCTTTGCTCTTATGAATGCTCATTATACGTATCACATTTTCGTTAGGTCCAATAATCTTAGCTGAAGACAAATCTCTTTTTGTCTCTCTCAAGTTTTCTACTAGCCGAATAAAATTAAACAAACCATTAATATTAGATTCTGTGTACTGCTTTGCTCGATCTATAAGTATTCGGATATTTGCTTGTCTTTGTATTCCCCCTGGCATTGCACTAATGTAATAGTAGTAGCCCGTTTCTACGACAAGTTTCCAGATGAAATCATTGAGAGGCATATACCTGCACTGCTTTTTCCACAATTCAATTTTCTCTATCATATTTTTTAGGCGTCGACTTAAATCATCATCCTTATTGATGATATAAGCTTTAACAGCATCAAAAAAGTTCGCTTTTTTTTCATTTATACGTATTTCTGTAAGTTCTTCAATGGTAAAAGAGAAGACAGGAGACTTCATAACGCTAATCAAAGGAATGTCCTGATAGCTATTGTCGATTAGCTTAAGCAATTCAATGATCAATCGAATTTCCAAAGTATCAAAATACCCTGCTTGAGACTCTGCATAAACAGGTATTCCTTGTTGATTTAATACCTCATAATAAAGATCAGACCATTGACGTGTGGTACGAAGCAATATAACCATATCCTTGTATTCTAAGGTTCTGTAGTCGTTTATATCTTTGTCGTACACCTTTTCTTTTAATAACCCTTTTATTTTGCTAGCAATAAACAGTGCTTCCCCTTCAATCTTTCCAATCTCCATAAGCTCTTCACTTGGAATATTGTCTTTATCATTTTCTATAATTGTAATTTCTACTTTTTCTTGTAAGGGAGCTTGCTGGGCACCTAAATACAATTTAGCACTCTCGTCGTATTTTATCTCTCCAATGTATTCGCTCATAGTATTTTCAAAAACCAAATTAATAAAATCGATGATTTTTTGTCTACTTCTAAAGTTTTGATTTAGGGCGATGGTTTCCTTTGTATTCTCTTTTTCATCAGAAAAAGAAATCTGTTTTTTTAAAAACAAGGTTGGATCCGCCATTCGGAATCGATAAATGCTCTGCTTTACATCTCCAACAAAAAACACATTATCTTCTCTCATAATACTAGAAATAATCGTATCCTGAATTTCATTGCTATCCTGGTACTCATCTACAAATATAAATGCGTATTGGCTTCGCAGCTCCTCTCTAACTTCTGAATTTTGAAGTATTTTAAGAGTGTAATGCTCCATATCATTAAAGTCCATAACTCGTCTTTCTAACTTTTTCTCTTGAAAGACCTGATTGTATTGTAATACTAAATGTAACAGATATCCTATAACAGGTTCCATTTCTGCAATGTCTTCCATCATCATATCTGGTGAATTGTACTGCAAACTCTCTTGAAGTTTCTTGACAATCTCTTTCGCACAATTTCGGCGATCTACTATCCTCTCTTTTAACTCTATATTATCTGTTTTGATTCTAAGAGTGCTAAACTTCGCACCTTCTAGAGATTGATAATAGAATTCATAACCACGATTTAAACCTCTTACAATGAGATCAATTTGGCAGTCTTCGTCTTGTAAAACATGAATAGCTTTCTCATTGTCCTCTAAGGTATTTGCCATTTGTAAAGCTTTGGAGATTTCTATTTTAGCCGAATTTAGTTTTCTTTCTGCACTAACTCTGTACTCCTCATAAAGATTACTCTTATTAAAACTCTCTAGGTTCATTTTAAAGCTTCCTAAGGACTTCTCCACCCAATCTTTAGGAAAAGGCCGATTCATTAAAAAGAGATGGAGCTTATTAATCATATTACGTATCTCTTCATCATCTCTTCTATTGTTAAACATCTCCAACAAATCGATAAATCTCTCATCTTCTTTTTCGTACTCTTCTTCTAAAAGCTCTCCTAAGGCCTTATCCTTCAGTATTCCAATTTGGGTTTCATCTCCGATGCGAAGCCCCGGATCCAAATCAATTACTTGAAAGTATTTCTTAGTAATATCTAAACAAAAAGAGTGCAAAGTGCTGATGGATGCTCCAGAAAGTTTCGCGATTTGACGACTTAAAAAGCTCCGACTAGTCTTCTGCTCTTCCATAGTCTCCATTAATTTCTTATAGAGGCGAGCCCTCATCTCTTCAGCGGCTGCTTTTGTAAAGGTAACCACCAATAGACGATCTACATCTACCTTATCTTCTATAATAATCTTTACTATTCTCTCTACCAATATTGCTGTTTTCCCTGATCCTGCAGCTGCAGAAACCAGTAAACTCTTATCTCTAGTATCAATCGCCCTTTGCTGATTCTCAGTCCACGGCATGGTTTTCACCCCTTTGTGTGTGATTTTCAATTTCTATGTTATATGTTTTATGACGAAGTTTTCAAACTCTAAGTGAGATCTGAAAGGTGGTAAGGTGGTAAGCAAAACCTTTTTCTCGCCTTTAGGCGAGTTTTGATTTTCCATTCAGCTTTCTGCATTCAGCCTTCTGCTGTAATGTTTTCCCGTCCAACCGTCCAACTATTCACCTATTTTTTTCAGTACCTCTTCGTCACTTAGGTCTAGTTTTGTAGCAAATTTATTCCCATCCAGCTGTTGATCAAAGAAACATATGGCTTTGTAGTTACAATAGGTGCAGGCTTCTCTTTTTTGTCCTTTTGTTGGTCGAATGGCGATGTTTCCAGCAAATATTTCTTCTCCTATATCGGTAATGGTATTTTCTACATGAGATAAGAGTTGATCTAATTGTTTCTCTTCAATCAATCCTTTTGATGTAGCCGAAAAATCTCCATTCTTTTTCACTTTGTAGTTGACGATATCAGAATGTTCTACATCCTCATCCATAGCCTTCAAGACCTCTATATCTTTTAACATGAGGCCTTTTAATTTGAAATGTTTTGTGATTTCACTTTTAATTACTTCTTCCTCTACCTTACCGCTTAAGACGAGAGGATCATCTAATTTAAAATAAAACATCCCAGCAGCCACGGATTCCATATCTTTTTTCTTCCCGTAATTCAAGCATACCCACATGTATACGATTAATTGTAAAGACAAGCCGTAGTATATATCACTTAAGTTTAACTCTTTGTTCCCTGTCTTAAAATCCATGATTTTCATAAACCATTTACCTTCGTGTTTTAGTATATCTACTCTGTCAATTCTACCTTCTAAATAGAGAAGATGCTCTTGTGATAATTCTATTTTAATAGGAGGGATAGATTGTCCTAAACCAAAAATCAACTCATTTCCCAACATAGAAAATTTGCCTTTCTTGTAGTGATAGGTCAAAGTCTCTACTGCTCTAAGAAAGATTCTATAAATATACCTAGCTAAATACTTATACCTAAAATTACTTTCAAAAATTCCTTGTCTATAGTCTACTACCAAACGATCCATGACTTCTCTACATATTGAAATAGACTTTTCTTTTTGAATTTCCTTCCAGTCTAATCCATCTTTTTCAATAACAAGGGTGTACTCATAAATCAATTGGTGGAGGATTTCCCCTATATCTGGTATAGAAACTTGATAAATCTTTCGTTCTTTTGGTCTTAACCCGTAATTTACATAATGTTTAAAAGGGCAATTTGAATACTCTTCTAATCTTGTAACACTCGTGTTTAAGATTTCACCATAAAGTCCTTTTACTAAATCTGGTCTTAATTGAGATATCCTATTATCAAAAACCATTGCCTCTTTTATATGGGACATATGATTTTCCCAGTGAGAATTTTTCTCATACCAAAGGTATACGTCATCCCAAATGCTTTCATCTGCTTCGTCAAATCCGTCTACAATTGACCTATAGTGTTGAACCATATGCTTTATTGTCCCTCTAGCATTCGTGATAGAATAAGCATCCTGCCACTCCCTCTCCACTTTTATAAAAGGGAATATTTCTTGTAGGCGATGGATGAGCACAGATGGTCTCAATGAAGATCCTTCCCAATCTGCTAAGGGATAGCTTACGATAATTTTTTCCTTTGGCTTTGCTAAAGCGCTATAGATTAAATACCTTTCTTGAATGCTTTTAAAGCCAATATCTTCTTCAATTTCCATACCCTTTTCTCTTAAGATGGCATTTTCATTTTCACTAAAGATTCCTTCACTACTCTGAGGTGAAGGCAATTTCCCTTCATTGACCCCTAGTATAAATAAAGCCTTAAAATCCGTGGTCCGCGTTCTCATAATATCCCCTACGATCACTTGATCTAAAGAAGATGGGATAACAGAAAGGTCTACACATTCGATACCTGACTCTAAAATATCTAAATACTCTCGTATACTAGTCTTGTGATCACCAAAAATCTCGATTACTTCATCAAATAAATCCATTACAATATTATAAATTTGAGCGATTTCTGCAGCGTACTCATATTGTCCATACTCGTTTTTTATTTCCTGTAACATTTTTTGAAGTTTTTCTTCAATAGATAAAGATTCCATGTATTCATACAAGGCAATTGTGATATTTTCGAAGCTAGGATTCTGTTTAATCTTTTGATGTAAATTTAATAATGGATCTATTATAGAGCTTCTCATACTATTCAGCTTTTCTAAATCAAACTCATCAGATTCTTGTATTTGAGTAAATTCCTTCTTCCATTTTCCCCCTTTTACCCCGTATTTTAATACGTAATTTTCTAAGATTTCGTATTCTTCATAATCTAAATTGGTGAGCCCCGTCTTTATAAGGGCAAACATATCGTCATATGTAAAGTGATATGCAATGGCCCTTAAAGAATAAATAAGTAAAATACTTAAAGGCTTGTCTGTTATTTTCCTTTTAGCATCCATGAAAAAAGGGATATTGTATTCTTCAAAAGACCTTTTTACCAAGAATTCATAACCGCCTAAATCATTCGTCACAACTGTGATATCTCTAAAGCGATAACCTTCTTCTTGCACCAATTTTAAAATATCTATACAAAGATAATCTAGTTCTTCATAGACATTTTTAAAGGCTCGAATTTTAATATTCTCTCCTTTCTCTTCATAGGGAATAAGTGGATAAGAGTATAATTCTCTTTCTAGATGCTCAATATCTTTCGGTTTATCCTTTTGTTTGTAATGAGTGGTAATAAGTTTTGCCTGTCCACATGCAATTTCCATTAATTTATTTTGTGTATTTTCATTGATAAGAAAAATCTCTACATCACGATCTTCTTTATTTGTGATTTGAGTAAGACTTATGGTCAACTCTTTGCTATAGATATAGAGTTTCTCAATAAATTTAAACATCTGCTCCGTAAAAGTATCAAATCCATCAACCCATATTTTCAACTTAGGAATTGTAGTGCTGGATTCCATCTGGTCTATAAGTAAGTCTATAACGCCTTCACTGTCTAAGTATTCCTCTCCTAGCCAATGATTATAGCTTTCCATAAGAGTAGTAATGTCTTTAAGTTTTCTGCTGAGCATTTGATGGCCTTGTAAGTCATTTTCTAGGATTTCTTTTAAGTCTTCTTCACAAATCATCTTTTTTTTGAGATTAGCAATCATATCTTGAACTTCATGAATAAAACCTGATTTTCGAACCATACCTCTGTATATAGAAAGCTCTTCTTGTCTATCTAATAATGATTTTTGTAGTGCCATATGTTTTCCAGTTGAAGACAACTTCACTTTTGTAGCTCCCCCAACCTCTTCCATAAGCCTACTCATTAATCTGGAGAAGCTCAGAACTTCTACATCAAGTATCCCAGGGCTATCTAAGACTTCAATCAATTCCCTCTCTGCTTGAAAAGTAAATTGCTCTGGCACAATAAGGATAAGCCCATCCTCACCCTTTTCGATGCATTTTTTTATTTGATTATATATAATTCGAGATTTACCAGTACCTTTTCGGCCTAAAATAAGATTCATCGAAGTACTCCTTTCTTTCTAAGGTGGTAAGCTTTAAGGTGGTAAGCAAAACCATCCTCGCCTATAGGCGAACTATCTAGCCATCAGCTGCTATGCACCGCCCGCCATTATGGCCACCATCGGTGGCTAAAAAACTTACCACCTTGTCACCTTACCACCTTACCACCTGTTTTTAGTTAAAAATTTTCCCCAACCTCGTTTGCGCTACTTCTATAGCTCCTTCTGGACATAGTTCTTGACAGCAGAAACAGCGGATACATGTTTTTTTGTTAAATTCAGGTGCGTTCTTACCTTTTTGATTGGTCATAGTAATTACATCTGGTTTTTCAGGACAAACTTCGTAACATCTATTACAGCTGATACATTTTTCTAAAATTAATTTTGGATAAGGTGCTAAAAATCTTCTCATAAATTTATGAGAGCCTTCTGTTCCTAGGTACTCTAGCTTTTTAGCTATGAGTTTAAAATCCTCTACCTTTAGACTTTCTCTCTTCTCTCCTAAAATCTCAATTTCATCAAAAAAAACCGTTCCCCAATTAGATTCATAAGCTGCTTTTAATTGAGGTAATTCCAAAGGATCTTCATACCCTATAAGACTTCCTGCTACTGCATCTATAGCTGTAAGGCTTTCACCCATAATGATTGTATCCATTTTCCTAGGGGTTCCGTTTCTCGGCCCATTGCCTTCCATTGCCATTATGCCATCTAATACAGCAAATTTTGTATCCACTAAGGTGTTTAAGTCTAAGAGCATTTTTGCAAAGTTTTCTAAATTATTCATTCGAGCATGCCATACAGCCTTCCTCGTACCCGGCACACAACCAAACTGATTTTTGACCGCTCCAGTGTAATACATCATTCCATGAGTTTTTAATTTAGGTAAGGATATTAAAACATCAGACTCATAAGCAGCCCGCGCTATATCCCAATTTTTACACAAAATGGCATCTTCTAGTTCTAGATTAATATTGTCATTAAAATCTACAAAGATAGCTCCATATTTACTTCCAACTTCAATAAGTCTTGCCTTTTGAGCCGCTTTATAAGAGCTTCCAAAACCAGGAGAATCTCCAAAAGTAATATTCTCTGTGTAATCAGAGATAATTCGAAGGAGTGCTTCAAATACAATATAATGAGTTATAACAGGGGAACCTGCCTCTTCTGCCATTAAAAGATTTGGCTTTAGTAAGACCTTTGCATTAAGAGGAATAAGCTTTCGTATAAAGGGCTCTCCCCCAAGAAGTTCAAAACCTTCTCTTAATGTCCTTTCAACGAGCTCTAGTTTATAACTTGTGCACTTTAATAAAGCAATTTTTTCTTTCATCTATTTCTCCTTTTGAACGATGGTTGAATGATAGTAGAACAATTGTGGAACGATGGTTCAACAATAGTTAAACAGTAGTTAAACGATTGTTCGACTACTATTTAACTATTGTTAGATATATGTTTATATATCAGATATACATATATCTCACTGTATTTTTAGCGCTTTCCGTATCATCTCAATTTCTTCTCTATGACCCTCAAGTTCATTTGGCGTTTCCAAGAAGAATGGAATATGTTTAAGCTTAGGATGTGTCATAATATTTAGAATTGCTTTCAAACCTATATGACCTTGCCCAATCGTCTCGTGTCGGTCCTTTTTACTTCCTAGAGGATTCTTACTGTCATTTAAATGAATGGCCTTTAATCGGTCTAATCCAATAATTTTATCTAATTCTTCTATAACTCCATCTAAATTATTGACGATATCATATCCTGCAGAGTATATGTGACAGGTGTCTAAGCAAATGCCTAATTTGTCATTTAATTTGACTCTATCTATAATCTCTTTTACCTCTTCAAAAACAATTCCTATCTCTGTTCCTTTCCCTGACATCAACTCTAATAGAACAGTCGTCGTATGTCCTTCTTTCAATACTTCATTAAGAATCTGTGCAATAAGTTCAATCCCCCTCTCTGCACCTTGCCCTACGTGACTACCTGGGTGGAAATTATACAAATTACAAGGTATATATTCCATTCGATTTAAATCGTCTTCAAATACCATTTTAGCAAACTCTCTCGTGCTTTCTGATGCTGAGCTCATATTTAAAGTATACGGCGCATGAGCCAGTAAAGGACCAAAGTTATTCTCTTCCATTAAAACTTTGCATTTAGCCATATCCTCTAAGTTCAGCTCCTTTGCCTTACTCCCCCTAGGATTTCGCGTAAAAAACTGAAAGGTATTTGCACTAATACTTATTGCATCCTTCGTCGCCATATACATCCCCTTAGAGGTAGATATATGAGGTCCTATATATAACATTTGCATTCTCTCCTCGTTGTCTATTTCATATCTATATTTTATCATCATTAGGATGTATTATCCAGAAAACTAGGTGGTCAGGTGGTCAGGTGGTCAGGTGGTCAGGTGGTCAGGTGGTCAGGTGGTCAGGTGGTCAGGTGGTCAGGAAAACCGTGTCGCCTTTAGGCGAGCTTGGTTTTCCTTTCCGCTTTCCACTTTCTACTTTCCGCTTACTAAAAACACCCTCTTGCGAGGGTGTTTTTAGTAATTTTCAATTACTCTCTTTAAGAATGTTCCAACTATATCTGCAAAGCGGTCTACGTTTTTCGTGTATATGAAGTCTTTGCCGTAAATGAATTTTTCTGCGTGTAAGTCTTCTTCTTTTCCGGTGAATACGCCTAGCACTAGGATCCCTGATTTACGAGCTTTTCGTACTTCTAAAGCTGTATCCTTTATGGCTGCTGCTCCTTTATAGGATACTTTTCCTTTTAAACCAATCTGTGCCACTTTAGAAATAATAATATCATTTGGTTTACCATCGCTTAAGATGATCATGATTTTATTTTCTTCTTCTCTTTTCAAAAGACCTTGAGCAACAGATTGAATAGCTAAACCATCTCTATTATTACCTGCAGAATAATATTCAAATATATTTTTGTTTTCACTGCGAGGACTATCATAATTACGATATCGTCTTAAAATTGTGTAATCTAGAAAGCTGCTAAAACCCATAACCCTATTAGGAATAGATGCTAAAGTTAATGCCTCACTAATAATGTACGCTTGTGATGCTACATGTCCTTGATTCATCCTTTGGGAACCACTGGCATCTAGAAGGATGTCTACTACATATCCACCTTTTTCATTTTTTAAGACTTTATTAAATACTTTAGTATCTTTACTTCTACCAATTTTCCAAAGCTTATTGGCAACTATTACTCCATTATCAGATGGTATTTTCGTCACTTCGCTCTCGGCAATCATAGTCCGCAGAATCATTTGTTTTAATTTTGTAATATTTCTCTTATTTACCCTTGGATTCTGAGCATAAAAGGATAAGTTATTTTCTCTTTGGCGAGACACAAACTTTTTCTGAAAAGCATTATCGTTATCTGTTCGAAGTACTCCATCTGTAAAGTGAATCCTGCATCCATCATGGGCATTGCTACAAACTTTCCGTTCAATATTTCGCACTTCTTCTTTACTTAAAAAAGGGTCTCCGTAATAGTAAGATATTTTATCGTAAATTTTATCAGCTGTTTCTTGATCCACAAAAATACGTCTATTGTCCATTGCAGAAGTATCCTTAGAAAAATCTCCTAAAGATTCCACTAATAAGGAGCCATTCATATTATCCACTACTTCAGATATTTCTTGACTAACCTCATTATCTTTATATAATTCTTCATATAAGAAATCTTGAAAATCTCCATTGTTATCTTCACTTAAAGTCTGTTGTTGCACTTGTTCTATAAGCTGATCTTCTATTTCAACGAAGTAATCTTCTTCCTGGCTAAAGTGTTTTGTATAGATCTTCTCCATAAGTACAATTACTTCTTTTGTAGTAGTAGCGTTTTTGCACTCTAACATATCCCTTAAAATCCCTTTGACTTGTCGATCAAACTGGACACTTTTACCCATTTGCTCAAATACCCAAGCATAGCGAATCTTTTCCATCAATGTAGAGGAATGTGTCTTTAAAAATTGTTTTAAGAGTTCCTCGTATCCCTTGTTTCTTATATCCTTAACTCCTGGACGCTCCTCAATCAATTTATCTTCGACCATAATGTCTAGGCAGATTTCTACAAAGGGTACAAGAATATCAGGATTTACACCTCTTCTTGCTTTATAGGAAATATACTTTTTTACCGTTAACCAATCTACATACTTTTTTCGAGCACCTGTTTTAACTGCAAAGTATATGGCTAAATCCTTAGATACATTTGCATACCTCTTTAGATCATTAGATTCTTCTCCATAATCTTCAGATATGGTCCACATCATATTATTTAGCCTATTGTCTAATTCATAATCATTATATTCCCATTCCATGATCATTTCTCCTATCTAGAAGGAAACACATCTTCTACTGTCCAAGCTTCAGGTATTCTCGTTCGAATTACATCTTCTACTATTTCCTTTTCATATTCATCAAAAGTCTTTCCTGTTATCCCCATTTGAATAGCTAATCTAGGCCTTAAACCTCTCCTGATGGTCTTTAGAGAAGCAATTAAACCTCTTAAATCAACAGCTTTCGTTGAGATCTCACCGTTTTCTGACTTCATTTGTAAATCTATAAATACACCAATAAATTGATTTAGGATTTCCTTATCAGCATCTGGAAAATCATCTCTTAAAATCTTCATTAGCTTTGGTTCGTCCACTTTGGGGATGTCCACAACTAAGAACCGAGATACGAGAGCTTCATTTAGATCTTTTGTACCTGCATAATCGTAATTCATAGTACCAATAAAACGAGTCGCATCGTTAAGTGCAATTTTTTCATAGCCAGGTATATCGATAATTCTTCTATAGTCAAGAGCCGAATGCAAAACTACAACAGCGTCATTTTTAGCCATATTGATTTCATCAAAGACGCCAAATCCACCATAGGTAGCACAATGGTATACTGGTCCTTTGCGAAGTTTTACTTCATTGTTTTCGAAGGTATCTGTGCCAATCAAGTTTGCACTATCTGTATTTACATTAAAAGACACATTCCATTGAGGTCTACCAAATAAATGACAAACATTATCTGCTAAAAGATTTTTTCCAGTAGCCTTTGGTCCAGATAAAAGTACATGTTCTCCTTCTAATAATGCAGAAATAACCATCTCCCAAATCTCTTTCCCATAAAAATAATTGCTAAGGCTGGGAATTCGATCTATGGCATTAGAGTCTACTTTATGATAACGTCTAAAATAATCTACGTCATCAATCAATTTTGGATTTACACCATCTTCTATAAGAAAATTTTTAAGATCCATAAAGACCTCCTTGTTTTTGTGTTGTATGTATGTTTTTATTATAACACATGTAGTACTTTAGTTCTAAGTTCTATATGAATGAACAATAGTTAAACAGTTGTTAAAAGGCAGTTAAACAATTGTTGAAGGAAGTACACACTTCATTCTCCAACCTACTCACTCATAAACTTCTTCCGCCAAAATAGTAATATTTTATTGAACAATGAAAAATGAACATTGAGCATTGAACAATACAAATATGCGATATTTAAATTTTGTCTTTCAATTGTTCACTATTCATTGTTCCACGCTCATTATTCACTGCGACGTAAGTCGCATATTTGACCACCTTAAAGAAAAAAGGCAAGGAATACTCCTTACCTTATAGTAATCATGCCACTCACTAGAGCTTCTAAGTCTGAGTTATCGACCTCTTCCTTCTCTGCTGGTGATTCTTCTTTTGCGTCTTCAATCATTTCTTCTTTTTGCTCTTCTTCTATTGTTTCTTCTTCTACCATTTCTTTTTCTACTACTTTTTCTATTGTTTCTTCTGTTGTAATCACTTCTACAGACGCTTCTATAGAAACTTCTCTATCTAATTGAGACTCTGTTTTTTCAACTTCTTGCTCTACTTGTGGACCTTCTTCTAGAATTTTTGTTTCTCCAACAGCTTCTATTGTCGTAAGAGGAGATTCCTCTACTAATTCTACTGGTTCTATTTCTGCCGGCTTTTGTTCTTCTTCTAGTCTAGGAGCTTCTTTTACACTCTTTATCTGTTTTCCCTTAGGTAATTTAGCCTCTTGTTTTACGCTCTTCACTTGAGGATTTACGGCCTCTATAGTATCTGTTTGTTCTATACTATTTAATGCCAGCGAACCTGCAATATCAGCTTCTTCCAGGACCTTTTTTACGGTTTTCTCTACAATAGACTCAATACGATTATAGTCTATATCGTTCTTTTGTTTCTTTTTATTAGATATGTAATTCGCTTGATAATATCTTAAAGCATCTTTTACTAGTTTTGATACTGTGACCCCTTTACTTTCCATTTGTTCTAAGAAATCAAATAAGTCTTTATCATTTAGTGAGCCAAGGCTTGCTGTAATAGTTTTTCGAACATTTGCCATTATTATTCAGCTCCTTTAACTTTCTCCAAGTAATCAAGCGTTAATAATTCCTTGTACCTTTCTGCAAAAATTACCGTGTTTGCGTGTTGCGCTTTTACATTTTCTATGACAATTGGGGTAGCTTCTGGTTTTACATTCATCTCTGCTTGTACATATGGGAGTAGTATATGAGCCGGAGCACCCATCAACAATATACTTTCACATGCAGAAAGTTGGAAAATGCTTTTTATCGAACTCACAAAATCCGAAACATATGGCATAAGGATTTCATCCTTCACACTCTTTAACTCTTCTTCCGTACTAAAAGGAAGATAATTTTCTTCTAAAAATTCAATAGCATCTGTTATATCGTAATTTCCATCTGAACCTTCTGCAGAATTAAATCTTGTTAAAAGATCTTCCATAACTGGTTGAAAACCATATTGAGCATAGCTCTTTGCAGCAGTCATATTTAATACTTTATTATCAAATTCATCTTTTACAAATCGCCAAAATGACACATCTAATGTCACAGAGCCAAGATCAACCATTAGCATAGGGAATTTATAATTTTTTGCTCTAGCAGAGCTTAAAGTACCACCTTGTTTAAACACCTGAACATCTAAGATTTCGATATTGTACTCTACACTATTTACTGTGATTTGTTGTTTTTCCATTTTTAGTATTTCATCTTTTAAAGGCTGGAAATGGATATCATAAAATTCAGCAGGAAGTCCTAAAGCCAGTCTTACACTTATATCTTTTTTCCCCTTAAAGCTAAGAGCGATGGAAGTAAGTAAACATAATTTATAATGATCTGACGCATACTTTGTAGGCTCAATATTCGCCTTACCATTTTTGCTACCTACTGTGTATAATTTCCCATTCCAAATAACATTACTTGTCTTTGCAGTCACACTTCCATGTCTATTTACTTCGGAGATCCTACTTGGTATAGAAAGTCCTACATTTGTCTTCACATATGAGTTACCTACATCTACAGCTAATACAGTGTCTATTACCTTTTTCAGCTCAGGGTGTTTTTTTAAAACCTCTTCATTCATATGTACTTCATATCCTTTCTCTTTTGTATATACTTTGATTTTATACTATACATATTTGAAAATCAACAAACATTTGACATATGTTTATCTATTTTTAATATTATTTTGGTATGTATACATTTATCTACATATTATGACATGTAGTAAATATGCGACTTACGTTGCAGTGAACAATGAATATGGAACAATGAACAGTTAACAATATAAAATACTAAGTATATAGTTGCATATTTGTGCTGTTCAATGTTGATTATTCAATTAATTTTCAAATTATTATATAGTTAATTTGTTTATAGTTAGCACGAAAGGATCCTTCGCTACGCTTCAGGATGACTACTGATAGAGTCTAGATCTTTACCTCGCCTAAAGGCGAGAATGGCTTTGCTGACCACCTGACCACCCGACCAGCTTAAAAAAAAGCCCCCTAGTACGCACTTTGCACACACTAGAAGGCTATATTTTAGAAGTATATTTACAAAAATGGTGATTCCGACTGGACTTGAACCAGCGACCTCCACCGTGTCAGGGTGGCGCTCTCCCAGCTGAGCTACGAAATCATCTTTTACATTATAACCTACGTCCTGTCCAATTGTAAAGAGTTATTGTTCAAGAAAATTCTAAGCGCTAAATGCAAGTTAAAATGAAACACTTTTTATCTCTGTTAAAATATGCTGTTGTTTTATGCTATGCAGGCGAACAATGTTCGCCTAATGACAAGAGGCAAGTTCATTATCCACTGTGACCGCCCTTACTCCGACTTCCGACCTCTGCTATGAGCAGTTATTTGACTACGAATAGAAACTGTGATAGTGATATAAATCATTCAACAGACTTTCTATAATGGTAAAACAATTACTAATTTAACACTTCCCATAGCCTTCCATCTTCCATAGGGAAAAAGCTATTGAAAATTCCTAATGCTCTAATAGTAAACTCATCGCCATTTTCATATTGAAATTTTTTTTCAATTGTCATAAAAACACCCAATTCTATCTGATGTGAACTTACGTAAAATACCACATCTCCATTCTTTTCCCAAATTTCATGACGATTTTCAAAGCTACGCTCAATATTATAATTTTGAGACATCCATTTATTAAAATCATCCCTTGAAGGGACGGATAAAGCCAATGCAACAATGATGATGAATAAGAACATAATAAATACTCTTTTTTTATTTTTCACTAAGCCCCCCCTAGATGCATAATTTTTTAATCAGCATAAAAAATAAATAGGTATTTACCGACACTGATCAAACACAATATAGCATAAATTATCTTTATTATCAATCTGCCTACTCCTTTATGCATGATTCTACAAGACAAAGCATTATATTTTAATATATTATTAAATATTTCCTAATTATAAGTAGCTACAGAACAAATTCTATACGTATAATGCTCTGAATGTTTATCGAAAAAACATACTATTCTTAAAAAATACAATGAAGTCATATAAAAAGTTATGACTTCATTGTGCTACCTTATTTTTATTATTTTGATTTTATACATGAAAAACTTGTTTTTTTAATTTAGCAACAAATGTTGAATATTGGATGCTTATAAAATATATGTTTCGTTTACTGTTAATTTTTATTCAAAAATAAATTAAATAAATAATCTAACTGAGAAAATAGTCTACTAATCTAGTATTAACTAATTTTGATATATAATTAATCATAAAGGTGTTGGAGTAAAATTATGTCTCCAAGTCCATTTGTCTCCAAAACCAATTGACCCACCTAAAGACAAACCACCTTCTCCTACTGAAATACTCCAATCATTTGGTACCCATGGATGAGTGTACGCAGCTGATATCGTTAATTGTTCACCGGTATAATTTTTACTAACATTAATTTCTTCGAGCAAATACCCAATATGGTACGGAATCTCAGTATTCGTATGATACCAAAAACTAGATGTCACCCCACTATTAGATGAAAGATTAAGGTCATGATAAGAAGTAAGGATAGCTCCTAAATATTCCCATGAATGAACTCCTATTGCTGTATTGGCTACAGGTTGACCAAACGGTTCCCAAGATAAACCGGCATTGTCTCCAAAAGATACATTTGGTGTACCGTCCCAATAATAATCCATAAGTACAACATATTTATACTGTTTAGTGGTTTCTCCGATATCAGCAACTATAATCATAGCTGACCATTTCCCATCTTGGTTCTCACCATTGGACTGTGTGGTTGAAAGTAAGCTTTCATTTTCTTTAATTATGTTATATTTGTCTTGTTCATCAGTTCTTACTCCTAGTTGTTTCAAATCGTCTAATTGTTTTTTTCTAATTTCATCTTTATTTGATGAAGTAACTTCATAAGCTTTACCATCTTTTGATACATATTCATGCTTAAATTCGCTTAGCTGGGTATCGACAACTTTACCTCCATAACTTGCAAGTTGTCTTTTCTTTTCTACATTCCATCTTTTAACCGATTCATTTGGATAACCTATTTTTTGTAAAATTAAATCAAGATGCTCTTCTTGAATATCCTTATTTTTTATAGGTGCAACCCGTCCACCCTTTAAAATTTCAATGGTTAAATCTTTACCTATTTTTTCACTCACTATTGGTTCTTTAGCCTCCACAATATTATCTACAGTAACTAATGAAAGGCTTAGCGCTAAAATGGTCATTAATAAAATAATTTTTTTTGTTAGCATCCTCCGACGTAATTAATAATTATATTTTTCTAATAAATATTTTCGCCTTACTAACTATGTTAAATATGTATTTTCAACTTATATGCTTATCAACTAACACTTAATATTATCTTTTAAATGATAATATTATTAAAAAACATCGTACCTTCTCCCTATTGAGCAATTAGTTTCTTTCACACCGATTTAAGAAGATATTAACAGAATATAAAAAACAAATATTTAAAATTATACAGTTTTTGTATAAGTGATCGATACACCCCATGCCGAATGTGTAAAAATCAAAAACAACTTTTTCTTTTTTACTATCATCTCCTTTAACAATTTATTGGTTGTTATTAAAATAACATAATATATTATACACTGTGAATAATATAATTTTTGTCGATATTTGTTTCAAATTGATATTAAAAATGCGATTGAATATTTTCTGCCTCTACGCTTCCTCTATGTTATGTAAAATACAACAGAGAAACATGACACTGATCTTAATTTAATAATAATAAATGAGGAATATTTTTTACTCTTTTAGCAAGCATAAAGAATGCTCGACTCTTATTGAAAAACAAGATGCTTTACCTTATACTTTAATCATAAATCAGAACATAGTTAGGAGCGTTTATTATGGCAGTTACCTTTGAAAATGATTGGAATCAACTACTTAAAGGCGAATTTGAAAAAGAGTATTATGTACGTCTACATCATACCTTAAAAAACGAGTACAAGACTCAAAGGATTTACCCTGATATGTACGATATCTTTAATGCCCTTCACTATACTGCTTATAAAGATGTAAAAGTAGTTATTTTAGGACAAGATCCTTATCATGGTCCAGGACAGGCTCATGGTCTATCTTTTTCAGTAAAACCCGATGTATCTATACCACCTTCTCTTATGAATATTTATAAAGAACTTCATGATGATTTAGGTTGCTTGATACCAAATCACGGTTACTTAAAGAAATGGTCTGATCAAGGAATCCTCTTGTTAAATGCAGTGCTTACTGTAAGAGCAGGTTCACCAGCCTCTCACCAAAAACTAGGGTGGGAAATCTTTACGGATGAGATCATACAATTAGTGAATCAAAAGAAAGATTCTGTCGTCTTTATCTTGTGGGGGAAATTTGCTCAATCAAAAGAAATGTATATTGATAACCCTCACCATAAGATTATTAAATCCCCTCACCCAAGCCCTTTTTCTGCTAATAAGGGTTTTTTCGGAAGTAAACCCTTCTCAAAAGCAAATGATTTCCTAATAAATATGGAAAAAGCACCAATTGACTGGCAAATAGACCCTATATGAGAGTGCCTGCGGCACCCTAGCTAGCAGCCGGCAGCATATTACATTCCTTTTGGGTCCTCTAATTACCAGAGGTATTATTTACACAATTATCCACACTCTATCTTAATGTACACATAGTAGATTTTTGGATTGAAAAGAAAAAGAACTTATAGAACCTCCTTCCATTCCCGTTAATTAGTATAGCACATAAATTAATTTTAAGTTTTATATCTATTCTAATCCTTTTGTGGTATGGTATAATACTTATAAAGTCGAATAGATTTAAGAATATGTGCTATTCTATAATACTACTTACTTAGTTACGGAGGCTTTCTATGAACAGGTTTACTAGTAAACAAATCCAAGATAATAAAAATTACTTAGAACTCTTATCTCAAAAATTCCCCTGCATTGGAATAGCGGCTTCTGAAGTTATTAATTTAAAAGCTATTATGAATTTACCAAAAGGGACAGAGCATTTTCTTACTGACATTCATGGTGAGCATGAAGCCTTTAATCATGTCATGCGGAATGCTTCAGGCGTGGTGAAAAGAAAAATAACAGATGTACTTGGAAAAACCCTATCTGAATCAGACATACAAGAGCTCGCTACACTGATATATTATCCTGACGAAAAATTACAACAAGTAAAATCTCTAGAGAAAAACCTGGGCGACTGGTACAAAATCACCATTTACAGATTGGTACAGGTTTGCAGGGATGCATCATCTAAATACACTCGTTCAAAGGTAAGAAAAGCACTCCCCCCTTCTTTTGCTTATATCATGGAGGAATTATTACACGAGAATGAAAACCGTTTCAACAAAAAAGACTACTATAACGAGATCATCAATGCTATCGTCTCCTTAGATCAGGCCGATGAATTTATCATAGAGATTTCTTCCGTTATTCAAAGACTGACCATTGATCACTTACATATTATTGGAGATATTTACGATAGAGGCTCTGGTTCTCATATTGTCATGGACACTTTAATGGAGCATCACTCCTTAGACATACAATGGGGAAATCATGATATTCTCTGGATGGGAGCTGCCGCAGGGGACTTATCATGTATTGCCAATGTGGTACGCATATGTCTACGCTACTCAAATATGGATATTTTAGAAGACGGGTATGGAATTAATTTATTGCCACTGGCAACTCTCGCATTAGAGATGTATTCTGACGATTCATGCAAAAACTTCATTCCCAAAGTAAATAGCACAGAAGTTTTTACAGATTCTGATATGCAGTTATTATCAAAGATGCACAAGGCCATTTCCATTATTCAGTTTAAATTGGAACATCAATTAGTCCTCTCACATCCTGAATTTGAAATAGAAGACAGACTTCTCTTAGATAAAATCGATTATAAGGCTAGTATCATCAAAATAAACGGAGTAGATTACGAGCTAAATGATAGCAATTTCCCAACTATAGATTCTAAAGAAGTGTGGAAACTTTCTTTAGACGAAGAGCGAGTAATACAAAAACTTCGTTCTTCTTTTACTCTGTCTGAACGATTGCAAAAACATGTACGCTTTTTGCTATCTAAAGGAAGTATTTATTTAAATTACAATGGCAATCTGCTCTTTCATGCTTCTTTACCCATGAATAAAGACGGCAGTTTCAAAGAAGTAAAAATCAACAATAAGTACTACAAAAGCCGAGAACTCTTAGATAAATTAGATCAATACGTGAGAGAAGCTTATTTTGGAGACGGACAAAGTAATATAGGACCCGAAATTTTTTGGTATCTATGGTGTCATAAAGATTCCCCTCTCTTTGGCAAGAATAAGATGGCTACTTTTGAACGGTATCTTGTCGTGAATAAAAGCACTCATAAAGAAGTATACACTCCTTATTATAATTTAATCTCTGATGAAAAAATCGCAAAAAAAATTTTAATTGAGTTTGGCTTAGATCCAGATCAAGGACATATTATCAATGGTCATGTGCCTGTAAAATCTAAGGATGGAGAAAGCCCTATAAAGGCCAATGGAAGGCTTTTAGTCATAGACGGTGGTTTTGCTCGTGCTTATCAAAAGACAACAGGTATTGCTGGATATACTTTGATTTATAATTCTTATGGATTGCAGCTTGCAAGCCATGAGCCCTTCGAATCCGTTGAAAAAGCCGTCAATGATGGCAAGGACATCCGTTCGACTATTAGGGTTATCGAAAAGGTATTAGATCGAAAAAAAGTTGCAGATACAGATGTAGGTTTAAGCTTGAGCAAGCGAATATACTATTTAGAGATGTTGATCAGCGCTTACCGTAGTGGAAGCCTAAAAGAAAGACTGTAGCTTTTTAAGGTGGTAAGGTCGTAAGGTGGTAAGCAAAAACTTATTGGTCACCGCTGGTGACCTTGTGAAATACTAATTAAATGAAACAGAAGTATATATAAGAGAGGGGCACATTTAAAATGTGTCCCTCTCTTTTTATGGTTGCAAACTTGTAATAATCTATCACTTCAAATAGCCGACCTTTTATGCTACCTCCAGTAGCAAACTGATCCAAAAGGAATACAGAATGCTGGTGGCTGGTAGCTATTTTGTACGTACTCTTCTTTTTGGCTTTTTGCCTTGAGCTCTTTCAATGACGACTTTATTGCCCTTTATAGTTCCTTTTCTCATAATTTCTAGTACTTCGTCAGCGTATTCTTCAGGGATATCTACAAATGTATAATTATCAAAGATATCAATATGACCTATATTGCTGCCACTCATACTTGTCTCAGAGGCGATAGACTTTACTACATCTCCCGGTTGAATTTTTTTGTTTCTTCCTACATTGATAAACATTCTTGCCATATGTTCATCACCTCTTCTTCTCCTACCACCTTTTTGAGATCCTTGATCTCTTCGGCTACCTTTATTAAATTGAACTGGCTCAATCACATCTTTTTCTGGCAGTTCTAATTCCATCTTGAGCATTGCCGCCGCTACTTCTATGGATTGAAAATCTTCTGTCTCCATCATTTTATCTAGAATATTAATGTATTTAGATAATCCACCTTCTCCGATGGTATTTTTTAATTTATTAATAAATATTTGCGTCTTGATATTTTCAATATCGCTTATACTTGGTATAGGATGTCGATTGATTTTCTTCTTAGTATAATTCATAACATTCTTTAGCAAATAATAATCCCTAGAAGTTACAAAAGTAAAGGCCGTTCCATTTTTACCAGCTCTACCTGTTCTACCAATCCTATGAACATAGTATTCTTCATGGCTTGGCATATCGTAATTAAATACAATTTCTACATCGTCAATATCTAATCCTCTAGCTGCTACATCAGTAGCTACTAAAATCTCGATATCTCCTCTTTTGAACTTGCTGATTACATTACTTCTCACCTGTTGCTTCATATCTCCATGAATCTTATCAGCGCTATAACCTCTTGATTGAATAAGGTCTGTCACATCATCTACTTTTCTCTTTGTATTGCAGAAGATAATCGATAATTTAGGGTTGTAAACATCTATTAATCTTGTAAGAACTTCTATTTTGTCCTGTTCTTTTACCTCTATATATAATTGCTCTACATTTGGCGTAGTCAACTCTTTATGCACTACTTTTACAATCTCTGGATCCTTTTGATACTTATTGATAATTTCTAATATTGCCTTAGGCATAGTAGCAGAAAAAAGAAGCGTTTGTCTTTCGTGGTCTACACTTTCCAAAATCGTCTCTATATCTTCTCTAAAACCCATATTAAGCATTTCATCGGCCTCATCTAATACGAACAATTTCAAATCCTTTAACTTTAACGTCCTTCTATTGATATGGTCGATAACCCTACCTGGAGTACCAATGACAATTTGTACTCCTCTTTTTAATGCATTGATTTGGCGATCAATAGATTGACCTCCATAAATTGGTGCAATCTTAATACCGTGTTTATACTTTGCAAGCTTTGCAATTTCTTCTGAGACCTGTAATGCAAGCTCTCTAGTAGGGCATAAGATAAGAGCTTGTGTACTTTTATTATTTGGGTCTACTATATCTAAAAGAGGTATACCAAAAGCCGCAGTTTTACCAGTACCTGTTTGAGCTTGTCCTACAACATCCTTACCTTCCATAATCAAAGGCATCGTCAATTGTTGAATCGGAGTCATTTCCTCAAAGCCCATTGCATCAACTGCTTTTTTTATCTCGTCGCTACACTTTATGTCTTCAAATTTTTTTATTTCCATTAAATCATTCCTTTTTCTGTATATTCCGATTATCAGTATATCATTAATCTTTTAAAATAGATATTTTTATTTCTTTAATTATTCCACACATTTGCTTAGTATAAACATAATATCGGGAAAAAACTACAAAGTTTTTTACTTTAATCTAAAATTTCATAAGCGGAATGCTGAAAGCGGAAAGCGGAAGAAAATCAAAACTCGCCCATAGGTGACGCAGTTTTCAGCATTCCGCTTTCAGCTTTTAGCCAATAAAAAAATCGTGCTCAGGAGAGCACGATTTTTTTATTAGATTATTCCATTTTCTTTTAATACTTCTTTAAACATCTTTCCATGAGCATCCGTGCTTTCTACTTTGTCAAGAAGTTTTCCGTCTTCTACAACTTGTAGCTGTGCCTTTCCACATGGGAAGTTATATCCATTTGTATAAAGAACATTACCTTCTCCAATTGGCCAGAAGCTCGTTCCATCTACACAGGCAGTAAAACCATAGTACCCTGGAACATTTCTTGTTAACTCTTCTGTGATGTCATCTACGCTACTGTAGTTGATTTTAAGTCCTAATGCTGCTGCTAAATCACATAAATCAACCCAGTTTTCTTCACCAGTTAAAGATGGAATAGCAACTTTTAATGTTTGAATTCTTCTTTCCGCATTCGTAAAAGTACCTTTTGATTCTGCATAACTTGCAGATGGAAGTACCACATCTGCTTTTTTAGCAGTTTCAGTCAAGTACATATCTTGAACCATTAAGAATTCTAAATTGCTTAAGTCTACATTCGGTACATCTTCACCAAAGATCATCATACCTTTGATGATTCCGCCTTTAATTCCTTCTTCTATGATCGTGCAATCTGCGTTAATTCCAATATCCGCCAAACCTTGGCTATTGTTCTTTGGTTTTAATTGGATGATACCTGCTCTTGCTTTGCCAATATGTCCCGCCAATACCGCAATATTAGCGATCATCTTAGCGCTATCAGCACTTAAAGCATTTTGATCAAATACAATAATCGCTTTTTTCGCTTTTGTATAGATATCAACAAATTCTTTTGCTTCTTTACTTACAGTCACAGTATTTAAGCTAGCTTTTAATTCATCCATACCAGCTGTATTTGCAGGTGCACTGCCTCTTTCAATAAGCTCTTTAGCTACTTGTTTTAAGAAATCTATATTGTTTTCTACACAAATTTTATTTTTTGCCCATTCATCAGCATGAGATACAAAAGGATTGACTACTAATAATTGAACACCTTTTGCCACAGCATCTTTAATCTTAACACCTAGGATTGGATGGTCTTCCATAATGTCAGATCCTAATAATACAATAGTCTCTGTAGAGTATAACTCATCAAATGTGTTTGTTGAGGCATCATATCCTAATACATCTTTGATCCCTCCGTATACTCGGTTGAAGGAAGTAATATTCTTTGTACCTAATCCTTCTTCAGCTATTTTCTTAATCATGTAGATTTCTTCATTGGTATTTCGATCAGATACAGATACTGCTACAGATTCTGAACCGTACATCATGGACAAGCTTTGCATTTTCTTAGCAGCAAATCGAATTGCTTCTTCCCATTCTACTTCTACTAAATTACCTTCTTTTCGAACCATTGGACTAAGAATTCTTTTGTCTTTTTGAACTGTATCAAAACCAAATCGACCTTTAGCACATAATAATCCATTGTCTACTTTGCTTTCTTTGTCTGGGATTGCTCTGTAGATCATTTCGCCTCTTGTCTCAAGATTGATATTACAACCTACGCTACAATGTGCACATATTGTTGAAGTTGTATTTGTTTCAACTGGAACGGATTTTTCAAGTTGAAGTCTTTCTTGTAATGCTCCTGTTGGACACACGCTTACGCATTGACCACAAGAAATACAGTTTGTATCTTTTAAAGCTAAACCAAAAGCTGGTTTTACAACTGTATCAAAGCCTCTATCAATTAAGCCAAGTGCTTCATTGTCCATAACTTCTGAACACACTCTTACACATAATCCACATAAAATACATTTGTCGCTATTTCGAACGATGAATGGATGATTATCATCCTCTTCTCTGTGATGTACTTCCCCTGCGATTCGAGCTGGCTCTACATCGTACTCATTTGCATAGTGGAATAATTTACATTCAAATACATCGTGGCATCCACATTCTAAACATCTCTTAGCATCTTCTATGGCTTCTTCTTCTGTGTAACCGAAGTTAATCTCTTCAAAATTGCCTTTTCGATCTTCGCCACTTACGTGTTTGATTTTTGATCTAGGCATTTTTGGACGATCAGCAAAGTCTTCTTCTGTTATTTCATCGTCTCTAATGACATAGTATGGTTTTACATAAGGTACGATTTCACCCGCTAGATATTTGTCTATAACATTAGCCGCTTTTTTTGCATCTCCAATAGCTTGAATTGCAATACCTGCACCTTTGTTCGTTACATCTCCACCTGCAAACACCCCTGGAATGCTTGTTTGGAAAGAGTTTTCATCTGCAGCAATGGTTCCTCTAGAAGTAGTTTCTATTGCTTCTAAGCCGGCTAAATTAGAGCCTTGACCTATAGCTGCAATAACTAAATCTACATCTAATACTTCTTCTGCTCCTTCTATTGGAACAGGTTTTCTTCTACCACTTGCATCTGGCTCTCCAAGTTCCATCTTTTGAAGTCGAACTTGTTTTGCTTTGCCATTTTCCGAAATGATTTCTATAGGGCTTACGAGGAACTTAAATGTTACGCCTTCTTCTTCACCTTCTATGATTTCAATTTCTTCAGCAGGCATTTCTTCTTTCGTTCTTCTATATAGTACGTAAACTTCTTTTGCACCAAGTCTAACAGCTGTTCTACAAGCATCCATAGCAGTGTTTCCGCCACCTACTACAGCTACTTTTTCACCTATTACTAGGTCTTCATTTAACATTGCTTTTCTTAAGAAGTCAATACCGCCAATTACACCTTCAGCATCTTCACCTTTACATCTCATAGCAGAGCTAGTCCATGCTCCAACGCCTACAAATACTGCATCGTTGTTTTCTCTTATGTAGTCAAATGTAATATCTTTTCCTATTTTCACATTATTAACGAGTTTTGCTCCCATTTTTTCAATAACAGCAACTTCTTCATCTATAATATCTTTTGGCAATCTGTATTGAGGAATACCATATCTAAGCATTCCACCCATTTCAGGCATTTGATCGTAAATCGTTACATCATGTCCCTTTTGAGTTAAGTAGTAAGCTGCTGTTAATCCTGCGGGGCCACCACCTATAACGCCTACTTTTTTGCCTGTTTTAGGCTCTAACTCTGGAATGAACATTTCCTCATTAAACATATCTTGATCTGCTACAAATCTCTTTAAGTGTGCAATTGAAATAGGTTCTTCAACTAATTGTCTTCTACATGCATCTTCACAAGGATGTGGACATACTCGACCAATGCTGCCTGGTAAAGGCAATTGTTCTTTTATTAATTTTAGCGCTTCAATGTGCTCTCCGTTAGCAATCAACCCAACATAACCCTGACAATCTGTTTCTCCTGGACATGCTCGAACACATGGTGCTTTACAGTCTCCTACGTGGTCAGATAATAATAGGTCTAAAGCTGTTTTTCTCGATAGTCTAATTTTATCTGAATTTGTGTTGACTACCATTCCATTGCTTGCTAAAGTTGCACAAGATCTTAATAGTTTTGGAATTCCTTCTACTTCAACTACACAAAGACCACAAGAGCCGTATATTTTTACTCTTTCATCGTAGCAAAGTGTCGGTATTTCGATATTGTTTTCTTGTGCAATTTGTAAAATCGTTTGACCATCTATGCCAGTTACTTCTTTTCCATTTATATTTAAACGTATCAAAGACATTATTTTAGCTCCCTCCTGTACTAATCGACTGTAATTGCGTCAAACTTACATGCTTGATAACATTTTCCGCACTTAATACAGATTTCTTGATTGATTTCGTGTTTTTCTTTCTTTTCACCCGTAATAGCTTCTACTGGACAATTTCTCTTACAAACGCCACAACCAATACATTCATCTATTATTTCATAAGTTAAAAGATTTGAGCATTGCTTAGCAGGACATTTATGGTCGCGAATATGAGCTTCATATTCATCTCTAAAATATCGAATTGTACTTAATACTGGATTTGGAGCTGTTTGACCAAGACCACATAAAGAACCTGCTTTAATTTGCGTAGCTAATTCTTCTAATAGCTCGATATCGCCTTCTTTTCCATTTCCTTCTGTGATTCGAGTTAAAATCTCTAACATTCTTGTAGTACCGATTCTACAGTGAATACACTTTCCACAAGATTCCTTTTGAGTAAAGTCTAGGAAGAATCTAGCCATATCTACCATACAAGTAGTTTCATCCATAACAACCATACCACCTGAGCCCATAATTGCTCCTGTAGCTGCTAGGGATTTATAATCTACTTTTGTATCAATTATGCTTGCAGGGATACATCCACCAGATGGTCCACCCATTTGTACCGCTTTAAATTCTTTGTCGTTTAGTATTCCACCACCAAGTTCATAGATGATTTCTTTGATTGACATTCCCATAGGAACCTCAACAAGTCCACCATTTTTAATTTTACCTGTTAAAGCAAATACTTTTGTTCCCTTGCTATCTTCTGTTCCCATAGCAGCGTATTTATCTCCACCATTGTACATAATCCATGGAATATTAGCAAAAGTCTCAACATTGTTAATATTCGTTGGAAGATTCCAGTATCCCTTTTGAGCAGGGAATGGAGGTTTTAATCTAGGCATACCTCTTTCACCCTCAAGAGATGCAATTAATGCAGTTTCTTCTCCACATACGAAAGCTCCTGCACCTGCTTTGATTCTTAGGTCAAAAGAGAAATTGCTGCCAAAGATGTTCTTTCCTAGGATGCCTTTTTCTCTAGCTTGATCTATTGCATTTTGTAAACGGACAATCGCAAGAGGATACTCAGCTCGTACATATACAACGCCTTCTTCAGCACCTATAGCATATGCACCAATCATCATACCTTCAATTAAGTTATGAGGATCTCCTTCTAGTACACTTCTATCCATGAATGCACCTGGATCTCCTTCGTCTGCATTACATACCATGTACTTAGGTGTTGCCTTTGATTGTAGGGCAGCATTCCATTTGAACCAAGTAGGGAAACCTGCTCCTCCTCTACCTCTTAAACCTGATAATTTTATTTCTTCAATAACATCTTCTGGTGCCATCTCTGTAATGCATTTTTTTATGGCCTCGTAGCCATTATTTTCTATGTATTCTTCGATTTTTTCTGGATTAATTACTCCACATTTTGCAGTTGCAACTTTTACGATCTTAGATCTTCTAGCTACTTCATCTTCTGAAATAATTAGATCTGAGTCTTGGAGATTGTTTATAATGTCATCAATTCTCTCAGGAGTAACTTGTACATATGTTTTTTTGTTTCCTTCATCATCGTAAACGTCTACGATTGGCTCTAAGTAACACATACCATTACAACCTGCTATATCTAGATCCATTTGAAGATTATCTTCTTTGATTCTCTTTTCTAAAGCTTTATATACTTTACCAGCGCCTGCAGCAATACCACAGCTACCATATCCTACAATGATTTTCATAAACTTATGCCTCCTTTTCTTCCAAATGATCCGTTTTCAACTTTTGTATAATTTCTTTTGTCTTTTTAGGAGTCAATTTGCCGTAAGTCTCTCCATTAATCATCATAACAGGAGATAAACTGCAACAACCTAGACAGGCTACATTGTTTAAAGTAAACATATTATCTTCTGTTGTTTCTCCATCATGAATACCTAACTCCTCATTTATTGCCTCTTCAATTCCATTTGCTCCATTTACATGGCATGCTGTACCCTTACATAACATGATTAGATATTCACCTACAGGTTTTAACCTGAATTGTGTATAGAAAGTTGCTACACCATAGACCTTAGCTGGCTTTTCACCTATTTCTGTAGCCACATAGTCTAAAACTGATTCTGGTAAATAACCATAAATGTCTTGAGCTTTTTGAAGAATTGTAATCAAGCTACCCTTTGTACTTCCGTACTTTGCTAGAGTAGCATTCAAAGCTGATAAATCGATATTTTCATCTTTGAACTGAACTTTTAAAACACTTTTGTTGCCTCCACAACATTCCATCTGCAAAACTCCTTATCTATGTATTATGATAAATAATGCCCTTGTTAATTTAGTCACATGTCTATTATAGCATTTCTATAAACCAAATCCACTAAAAGTAGGTGTGAATTCGTTTACATTATTTGCAAAAAAAAATTGCTTACGTCTAAAATTATTAAGCTATTTACGCATTACTATTTATATCACAATTGGCATGCAAATGTAAATATTAATTTGTAAATTAACAATTACATATAATGAATGAATTCGATTGTATATCCATCAACATTTTTATTATTAAAGATTTGATATAATCCTTCATTTATATAAAGATTTAGAATTCTTCATAATTTCTCTTAATCTTCATAAAATAATGAAATACTCGCTTTTAAAAGGACAGATTCTTATGACGAAACCTTTTCATAAAAAATATATCACAATGTGTTTGCTGCTCCTCTTTATAGCCTTTGCAAATTATTATGGGCATAGGGTATTAGCAGAAAATAAAAAATCTAATTTAACCGTTCATTTTTTGGATATCGGACAAGCTGACTCTGTTCTCATACAAACTCCCGATGGACAAACAGCACTTATTGATAGTGGAAATGAATCTGATAGCATGTACATACAAGGCTATTTACTCAACCTGGGCATTAAAAAAATTGATGTGCTTATACAAACCCATCCTCATGAAGATCATATTGGCAGTATGGACGATATCGTTTATAGCTTTGAAATAGGTACAGTATATGCATTAGATACAGATTATGATAATAGAGCAAATACGAATTTTAAGGAAGCCATAGAGCGAAAAGGTTATACTATCTCTCATCCAAAAGTTGGAGACTCTTTTAAATTGGGAGATGCTTGCTTTCAATTCATCTCGCCAAAAAAAAGCAAATATAAGAAGCTAAATCACTGCTCTCTAGTGACAAAAATGAAATATAGCAAGACATCATTTCTATTTATGGGAGATGCAGAAGAAATAGCAGTAGACGAAATGATCGATTCTGACGACGATCTTCAAGCAAATGTCATTAAAATTGGTCATCACGGAAGCTCTGGTTCTACTCCTGTAGGTTTGATTAAAAAAGTCCAACCTGAATATGCAGTCATCACTACGCGTAAAAATTCAAAAATCTTTCCTCATATCAGGACTAATTTCAACCTAAAAGTCTATGGCGTAAAACCGCTCCTTACAGCAGGAAACGGAACTATAGTAGCAACTAGCGATGGAGAAAAGATCCATATGACGAGAAGTCCTTATAAGAATACAGATAGAGAATCACTGATTAAATAAAGCAATCAGCGGCCAGCGATCAGCCATTAGTACTTTTCTCCACCAGTAATGACTTAATAAGTAGCTAGAGGCGTGAAGTTGGAGGTGAGTTTGATTTTTCCCGTCCAACCGTCCAACCAAAAATAGGCTTACAGCAAGCTGTAAGCCTATTTTTTATTATGCTAATATTTTCTTTAAATCTTCTCCTGGTGTGCTAATTGGAGTTAATCCGAATTTTTCTACTAATACATTTAATACTGTAGAAGAGAAGAATGCTGGGATAGATGGCCCAATATAGATATTCTTGATACCCAATGCTAATAATGTTAATAAGATACATACTGCTTTTTGTTCATACCATGATAATACTAATGTAAGTGGTAGGTCATTTACTCCACATTCAAAAGCTTCTGCTAATGCTACAGCTACTTGGATTGCAGAATAAGCATCATTACATTGACCCATATCCATGATCCTTGGAAGTCCACCAATTTCACCTGCATCTATATCATTAAATCTAAATTTACCACATGCTAATGTAAGTACGATGGAGTCGTCTGGTGTTTGTTTTACGAAATCTGTATAATAATTTCTTCCTGGTTTTGCACCATCACAACCACCTACTAAGAAGAAGTGTTTGATTGCGCCATTCTTTACTGCGCCCACTACTGTATCTGCCGCACCTAATACTGTATTTCTTGCGAAACCAGTCATTAGTTTATCTCCACCATTGATGCCAGTAAACTTAGTATCTTCTTTAAATCCACCTAGTTCAATAGCTTTGGCAATAAGTGCCGAGAAATCTTTTTGTCCATCTGCACGGTCTTCAACGTGTTTTAAACCTGGGTATGCAACTACAGATGTAGTAAAGATATTGTCTGCATAGCTATCTTTTGGAGGCATTAAACAGTTTGTAGTAAAAAGAATTGCTCCTGGTAGGTTTTCAAATTCTTTTTTCTGATTTTGCCATGCTGTTCCATAATTCCCTTTTAAGTGAGAATATTTTTTAAGTTCCGGATAAGCGTGTGCTGGAAGCATTTCTCCATGAGTATAGATATTTACACCCTTTCCTTCTGTTTGCTCTAATAATTCTTTTAAGTCTAGTAGATCATGACCTGTTACAACAATGAAAGGTCCTTTTTCAACATTTGTAGTAACTTCTGTTGGCTCTGGATGACCGTATGTAGATGTATTCGCTTCATCAAGAATAGCCATACATTTTAAGTTCATTTGACCAAATTCCATAAGTAAGTCTAACCATTCTTCAACGCTGTGTTCTTCTCCTAATGCTACTAATCCTTTGTAGAACCAAGCATTAACTTCTGGATCTTGCTTTCCAAGAGCGTATGCATGATGTGCATATGCTGCCATACCTCTCATACCTAATAATAATGTAGACCTTAAAGAAACGATGTCTTCATTTCCTGTCCATAGCTCTTCCCATTTGAAATCTTCAGCATTTCCATATTTTAATTTTTCCGCTTTTACTTTTTGTACCCATTTGTCAACGTCTTTTTCATCAAAGTCTACATTTGTTACTTGCACAAATAATGTATCCATCACTAATTTATCTGTAATTTTACTTGTTTCTATCCCTTTTGCAGATCTTGCCAAGCCTATTAAAGCAGCTACTAATTCATCTTGTTTGTTTGATACCTCTGGAGTCTTACCACATACTCCCATTTCAGTACAGCCTGTTCCCTTTGCCGTTTGTTCACATTGAAAACAAAACATCTTTGACATATAAATCCTCCTTTTAATATATGAAATAAACTTTTAAACCATCATTTTAAATGGTGCAAAACGCCTCTAGTGAGTTTCTTACTATACACATATATTGTATATAGACAGATACCCCACTTTAACATACTCAAAACATTTAATTTGTTTTTATTGTAATCGTTATAAAGGCTTTAGTCTGTAACCCATGTTACCATTTATTACTTTTCCATTGAATAATTCCTATAATTGCCCTTGCGTTTCTGTAAACAGTATAATATACTTAAAGAAATAAATACGGTAACTATTGTTACCAAATAACGAGGTTTTTATAATGTATGACAAATGGTCTAAAATATTATCCCACACAGTATTGTTTAAAGACATTGATATTGATTCTATCAATTCACTGCTCCAATGTTTAAAGCCACCTGTACATCAATTTCAGAAGAATGAATACATTACCATTGATGGAGACCCCTTTACTGGTATTGGCATTATACTCTTAGGAGAAGCTACAGTAGTTAAAGAAAATGTTGCAGGTAATCGAATTATGGTTAATCTATTGAAGCAAGGCGATATTTTCGGAGAGATGATTGCTTTTTCAAACAGAAATACTTGGCCTGTATCCGTAAGCGCTAGTTGTGACACAACAGTCATCTTCCTACCCCGAGATAAAATTACTGGTAACTGCAGTAATATATGTTTTAGTCATCAGGAGTTGATTCTAAACATGCTAGGCTTAGTCTCTAATAGAGGGCTTTTGTTAAACAAGAGATTAGAGTATTTGTCTTTAAGAAGTGTAAGAGAGAAAATAGCCACCTATTTTCTAGAACAATACGACAAATTGGGAAAACCAAAGTTTAAACTTCCTATGAATCGAAATGAATTAGCTGAATTTCTAAATGTAACGAGACCTTCTTTATCACGGGAATTAGGAAAAATGCGAGACGAAGGGTTCATTGACTTTGAGAGATCTTCTATATCACTGGTAGATGTGGATTCGTTAAAGGAGATTATTTCATAGTAGCGGAATGCGGAACTTTTTAAGGTGGTCGGGTGGTCAGCAAAACCTAAAAGCCACCTCTGGTGGCAAAGGCTTTTACATAGAACTTAAAACTTTTGTTGGTTGAACGGGAAAAGCTTTTAATTGCGTAGTGAAAAACCTCTACAAACTAACTATGGAGAATAATCTATATACTTGAAGGTTTTGCTGGTTGCTGGTTGCTGGTTGCTGGTTGCTGGCCGCTAGTAGCTTTATACTTCTTTCAGCTATTGTTATATATATACCTATATATACTTACTTCTTACTCTTCACCCTTCATTTCCTTAAGTACTCTCTCAGCCACTCTCTTATTTAGATCTGCTGTGATTATTATCTTTAAGAGCTCTTTTATTTTATCACTGCCTTCTAGCTCACTTAATTGTTTTTCCTTACTAATAAAATGATCTAACATATTGTCGTGAATCTGTACAAAATCTTCATATAATAGCTCCATGCCTTCTTGGTTTTCTTTAATAGCCCTTTGAAAAAACACCTCTAAATCCGCAAAGTTTATTACATTTTTCATATGGTAAATCATAATCAACTGCATAAGCTGTTCTTTGCCGTATTTCTTTTTTACTGGTTTTCCTATAAGCTTAGATTTGACGTAATTATTGATCATGGTCTTCGTCATAACCTTCTCGTCATCATGTAATTTATAACTATCCATTTGACTTTCTAATATGGTTAAAACTTGATCCATGTACAAATCGATGTCAGGCAATTGTATTTCTTGGAGCTTCTCAAACTCTTGCAAAGGATACCCCTCCTGAATATAATGCAAATTCTCAATCTAAAATGAATTATATAATATTTACATAGTAATTACAAAGATAAACTTGACATATACTAAATATAATCTTATTATTATCATATGATGTAGTATTGATTACTATATGAAAGGTGTTGTTTATATGAAATGTAGAGAACCAATAAACTCTATTACCCATCTAATAGGAATCGTTTTATCCTTGCTTGCTTTAGCATTGTTGTTATTGTCTACAATAAATCATTTTTCTTATGAAAATCTCATCAGCTCTATTGTTTTTTCACTTGGGCTAATTGGCTTATATACTGCTTCGACAGTCTATCATTGGAAAATTGCCTCTATAGAGAAATTAGAGTTTTTAAGAAAAATCGATCACATAATGATTTATGTGTTAATTGCCTCCACCTATACGCCTATCTGCTTGATTACATTAAAAGGCTTTTTAGGATATCTTTTACTAGGTCTTATTTGGTCCCTAGCCCTTATAGGCATTATACTCAAGATTTTTTGGATGAATGCACCTAGGTGGCTTTCTACTAGCTTTTACTTATTATTAGGTTGGATATCTATATTTTTTATTTATCCTATATCAAAGGCTCTACCTGCCCCTGCAATTACTCTACTAGTACTAGGAGGGGTCATGTATTCTGTTGGCGCAATTATATACGGAAAAAAATCCGAAAAATGTAAAATAGGAAAATTTGGTTTTCATGAGATCTTTCACGTTTTTATACTGCTCGGAAGCTTCTTCCACTTTATTATGATATTTAGATATATCATCGTGTAAAGGAAAACGGGGTTTATACCGAATGTTTTTCGTATGTTATTTATAAAAAATATAGAATTATTTAATATAAAAAAATGGCATTAGAATATTATCCTAATGCCATTTTGTCGACAGTCTGAGATTATCTGATTTATTCGGACAATTCTTTGTGTTTTCACAAGCATTATCCTTCTTCTGGCATTTGCTTATAGAACGAATGTATTACAAAATACCAGAAAATAATAAACAAGACTTCTGTTTGATCAATTAACACAAATGAGAATAATGGTGTGCCCGGAATAAACATGGTTAGTATAAACAGTGACAATACGAAATAGATCATATTAATCTTAAGTCTACCTGAATCAAACCAAGCCTTTATAAAGTCAATAGATAATATAGAAACGAGTACTAGTGTCCATACGCTTATCCAAAGTTGATATTGTAAAAAATCAGGAACTACTTTATGATTTACTTTTATGAATATTGATATATGGTAGAAAAATATAAGAAATATTAGTACTGTGGCAACTTTACAAAAATTTCTTTTCAAAATTATTATTCTCCTTATATTGTTGTTGGAAATGAAAATGTATATGTAGTGGTCCCATCTATACGTCGATAAGTAAGAGTCGCCCTTGTCCCTATCGCAGAACCATCATTTGGAGATACGAAATTTACAAATCCTGTTAATTTAGGATATTTTTTCCCACTTACAGGATTGCTAATCGGTGAAATATTACTAGTCTCATTTACATATGTGCCAACACCGTTAGATTTATATCCTTGACCACTAGCGGTAATATTTTGTTTTAAAGAAATAAGCCTAAATCTGCTGTCAGTCAAAGTAGGGGTTGAAAAAAAGCTCGTTGCTCTATAACAAGCCATACCACTAAACGATCGCTTCTCGTAATTAAATCCTTGGGTTATTTTCACACTTTCGCCAGAACTAGTTTCTTGTTTTACTCCTGTTGACATAATAGAATAATTTTCTATTTTTGCTTCCTCCTCATATAAATATTTATATTTATTCTATAGTAAAAACCGGCTTATATTTGTCGTAATTTGTAAAATATACTAAAATATGGTTAAATAGTATCGTCATGCGATTATGATTTTAAATAGAGTCTTAGAAATGAATGTATTCGTCTTCTAATTGAATCGTTAATACAAAAAAATAGGTACTTCTTCATTGGCAAATTTCTTACAGGCTTTGATAGATTTACACGAATAGCACGACCTCGAAAGTTTATCTGCACGGTAGAGGTATTGACTCAAGACTGTGGGGTGATTGTCTTTGATTCGGTGATGGGCTATAGCGTCTCCTATTTCTTTAATTTCTTCTTTATGGAATCCGCAATCTTGGAGAATTTCTACGGATAGTTCCTGACTGGCTAAGGCGTGGTCTATGCCAGATTCATATTCCTTCCACCTACCAATATCATGTAATAATGCTGTAGCATATATCATTTCTTTATCTATACCACTTTCTTCTTCTAAATTTAAAATGTACGCAATCCGAGCTACATCCATAAAATGGGTCATATGATGTTTACAATAAACCCTCATCATTTCTAAGTTTTCAATTCTTTCTAGATGTTCTTTATACTTTTTATTTTGCAAAATTTTATCTACTCGATTCATATTATTCCCACCTTTATACTAAATTATCGCAGGTGCTCTAAGTTTACCCTATTTACTGCTTTAGTCATCGTGAGACGAAGGATCTCTACTACTAACATTGAAGAACAAGCACTCTTAACGGGTAGGTACCATATATGAAATTCTTATATTAAAACTCAATTATTTTGATATTTTTCTTGTCTATCTTATATGCACAGATGCTTCGCTATGCTCAGGATGATTCGAGCAAGAACTAGAGTCAAAAGCAAAACTTCTTATTTTATTAAAAAACAGAAGTCGCCTACTCAATGAGGGCCACCCGTTCAACGGGTGGTTTAATATTTTTCGCCCTTTACAGCTCAACAGGCTAAAGCCTATAATAAAAAGAAATGATTTCTAGGTTATTCCTTTTTTAAAATCTATTTCTCAAGCTTATGGATTTCTTCTCCGTTTAAGTTCTTTATGATTTCATCTATGGATTTTCCTTCTATAACCAAATCGGCGGCAATTTCATAAAGGGGAACCATGACAAAGGCTCTTTCTGTCATCCTTGGATGAGGTATGGTCAAAGATTCTTCATTGCTTGTATAGTGTTCATATAGGAGTATATCCACATCGATGGTTCTAGGACCCCAACGAATGATTCTCTTTCTCTTCAGTACTTCTTCAATCTGTTGGCAAAATACCAAGAGCTCCTCTGGCTCAAAATCCGTTTCAATTTGGACAACAATGTTTAAAAACCAATCTTGTTCTACATAGCCTACAGGTTCTGTCTCATAATAAGAAGACTGTTTTATCACAGTAATATTTTTTGAAGACTTCAAAAGATCAACTGCAATATCTATATTCTTTTTCGTATCTCCTATATTACTTCCTAAACCTAAATACGCTTTAACCATTTTTCTTTCTCCTCAATTCTACTCCAAAGTAATCGTAAATCCCTTCCACAGGTGCTTCTGGCTTCTTTACTCTTATCATTACTTCATGAATAATAGGATAAGCATCTAATATTTGATTGCAGATGGTCTCCGCAACAGCTTCAATTAAATCCATCTTTTTTTCCTTAAAGTTTTTTTGAATCATCTCGTATACTTCAGCATAGCTGACGGTATAATGTAAATCATCGCTTTCACCGGCTTTTTTTAAATCAAGATAAAGCTCTGCATCTACAAAAAATTTTTGACCCAGTTTCTTTTCTTCTTCTAAGACTCCATGATAACCATAAAAACCCATATTCTCCATAATAATTTTATCCATCTATTTTCCCCTTTAGTATGGCATCTGTCACTTTAGTTAATAATATCTACTCCACTTTTTATTGCTGCCTCTGCTACAATCGGCTTATATGTATCAATTGATACTGGGACATCAAATTTCTCTTTTAAAGCTTGAATATATGGGGCCGTTCTTTGAATTTTTTCTTCGTCACTAATCATGGTATAACCAGGCCTAGTAGATTCTCCGCCTACATCGATAATGTCCGCACCTTGTTTGATCATCTCTTCAGCATGATTCATAGCATCGTTTATATTGTTCCAGCTACCACCATCTGAAAAGGAATCTGGAGTCACATTCAAAATGCCCATAATATAAGTCTTTTTATCAAAGTCAAACATTTCTCTTACTGTCTTCATCCGTTGCCTCCATCATTTGATAATTTCAACTGCAAAACCCTTATTGTAAACTAGTTTCTCCAATTAATAAAAGACATGACTTCTGCTCGTGCCTTAGCATCTGTAGCAAATCCTCCTCTTACAGCAGAAGTTATGGTTTTAGACCCTGGCTTTTTAACCCCTCGCATGGTCATACACATATGCTCTGCTTCAATAACTACAATTACGCCATAAGGTTTCAATTTTTCCATAATAATATCTGCTACAGAAGAAGTTAATCTCTCTTGCAATTGAGGTTTCTTTGAGAGGGTTTCCACCACCCTGGCTAATTTACTAAGACCTGTTAATTTCCCGTCTTTAGGCAGATATCCTACATGAGCTTTTCCAAAGAAAGGTACTAGATGATGTTCGCACATGGAATAAAAGGGAATATCCTTAATGAGAACTAGTTCCTCATGATTTTCACCTGGGAAAATTTTTTCTAGATGTTCTCCTGGATCTTGTTCTAAACCCGAAAAAATTTCTTCATACATTTTTGCAATTCTCTTTGGCGTTTCTATTAACCCCTCCCTATCTGGATCTTCTCCAATCGCCTCTAATATTTGTCTAACTGCATCTTCAATTTTTTTCTTATCCATTGTATAACCTCCCTATTCAATAATCGCTTATTGATTCGCATAATGTCCGTCAATAGCAATTGTTTGATTAAATAACTAAATTTTATATATTTTTACAATTCCATAATATATATTATAACGTAATAGATTACTACATCAAAGTGAAACTTTTTGTCATCACTTATAGTAATGGGCAAGCCTCTCACCAGCTACATTAAATCCCCTTTCCAAAATTATTACATCATATTCAAAGAATTATGATATTAATTTTATTTTTGAACTATGTTATAATATTTAACTAAGTTATAATATTTAATGAAATGCGTGAAAAAAATACAACAGAAAGTGATGAGCGATGGAAAAATTAATTAAAGAAATTCAAAGATTAAAAAAGGAAAAAAATGCAATCATTTTATCCCATTATTATCAAAGACCTGAGGTTCAAGATATTGCAGATGTCATCGGCGATTCTTACTATTTAAGTCAAATTGCTCGAGACTGCGAACAACAGCTAATCGTCTTTTGTGGAGTAAAATTTATGGCTGAAAGTGCTAAAATCTTATCCCCAGAAAAGACTGTTTTACTACCTGCTTTAGACGCTGGATGTCCTATGGCGGATATGGCTGATGAAGAAGGCGTTTCAGAATGGATCAAAGATTACCCTGATGCAACTGTAATAGCCTATATTAACTCATCTACAGAAGTAAAGGCACTTGTAGACGTTTGCGTTACTTCTTCAAGTGCAGAAAAAATTATCAATAGCATTGAAAGCGATGAAATTCTATTCCTACCAGACAAAAACTTAGGTAGCTACTTAGCCGAGCAATTTCCTAGCAAGAGGTTTATTTTATGGGATGGTTTCTGTATTACACATCACAGAGTTAGACCAGAAAGCATTGTTAAAATCAAAAAAAGAATTCCAGAAATCAAAGTCCTCGCTCATCCTGAATGTGACAAAGAAGTAAGAGACTTAGCAGATTATATAGGTAGTACTAGTGGAATACTTACTTTTGCAACAGACCATGATTTCAAAGATTATCTCGTTGTGACGGAAGAAGGAATCCTTCATCAGATGAAAAAGAAAAATCCAGACAAAAACTTCTACGTACCTGGTGCAACTATGACATGTGTAAATATGAAAAAAACCACTCTACAAGATGTCTATGAAAGCCTTGCATTTAACAAGTACGAAATCACCGTAGAGGAAGGTTTAAGAGTTAAAGCATTGCGTTCCCTTGAGAAAATGCATGAACTCTCTAAATAAAAAATGGAATTAAATGTTGACATACTCATTGTAGGCTCTGGAGTGGCTGGCTTATATTGCGCATTAAACTTAGATAAAAAATTAAATGTCTTACTGATTTCTAAAGGTGAACTAAGTGAAAATAACACCTATTTAGCTCAAGGTGGTATCGCCACTGCTAGAAATGTAGAAGATATTCCCTTCTATATTGAAGATACGCTAAAAGCAGGTCAATATGAAAACGACCGAAAGGCAGTAGAGTGCCTTGCAGAAGAATCCATTGATAATATTAATAAATTGGTAGAATTACAAGTACCTTTTGATTCTAATGGAGATGAATTATCCTATACAAAAGAAGGAGCCCATTGTAATAATCGCATTGTGCACGTAAAAGACAAAACAGGGCAATATCTATGGGAATCTCTGATGAATCATGTAAAGAAACTAGATAATGTAAAACTAATGGAATATACCTGTTTGGTTGATCTCATTGTTAAGGGCAATACTTGTTATGGAGGTATTCTCAGAAAAGGTGACGAGCAAATTAATCTTTATGCAAAATCTGTCGTATTGGCTACAGGCGGCATTGGTGGGATTTTTAGAGACTCTACGAATCAGCGGATTTTAACAGGTGATTCGCTAGCATTCGCTTTTAAATACCACATTGAAGTAATGAATTTAGAATATATACAATTTCATCCCACAGGGCTTTACGATAACAATTACTACGGTAAGCGTTTTCTTATTTCTGAAGCCGTAAGGGGCGAAGGTGGAAAGCTCTTAAATCAAAAAGGAGAGCGCTTTGTAGATGAGCTCCTTCCTAGGGATGTCGTAACCAAAGCTATTCGAGAAGAAATTTCAAAATCAAATATTCCTTATGTTTTTCTCGACATTTCCTTTTTACCAAGAGAATTTATTATAGGTCGCTTCCCAATGATCTATGAAAAATGTGCCCAAATTGGAATTGATATCACAAAGGATCCTATGCTTGTTATCCCCTCACAGCATTATCATATGGGTGGAATCAAAGTAGATATAGACTCTAAAACCTCCATGAAACAGCTTTATGCAGTAGGAGAAACGAGCTGTACAGGGATCCACGGTAAAAACAGATTAGCCAGTAATTCTCTGCTTGAAGGTTTGGTCTTTTCAAAGAGATGTGCTCAAAGCATTAATCAAAACTACAAAGATATAGAACTCGTAACGATCCCTATCACTGTGGACAAAATTGATATTCGTTACTTCCAACATGAAAACAAACAATTGCTTAAAAAAGAAATACAGAGGAGGTCTCCTGATTTACATGACGAACTATTTGATAATCGATAAAATCATCAAAAACACTCTCAAAGAAGATGTCACAAGTGAGGATATCACTACTAATAGCATTGTTCCAGAAGATGCAGTAGCTACTGTAGACTTAATCGCCAAGGAAAAGGGTGTTATGGCAGGGCTATTCACCTTTAATAGAGTATTTGAGATACTAGGTAATGTAGAGGTGGACTTTTTTAAAACAGATGGAGAACAAGTAATTCCAGGAGATAAAATCGCACTTATTCGAGGAAATGCAAGAAGTATACTAACAGGAGAAAGAACAGCTTTAAATTTACTTCAAAGATTAAGTGGTATAGCTACTTTAACTAGTCTATATGCAGAAAAGCTTCAGGGAACAAAAGCTAAAGTTGTGGACACAAGAAAAACTACCCCCGGACTTAGGGTCTTAGAAAAATACGCCGTAAGAGTAGGCGGCGGAGCTAACCATCGTTTTAATTTATCCGATGGGATTTTAATTAAGGACAATCACATCGGTGCAGCTGGAGGTATTACAAATGCAGTAAATTTAGCAAGACAAAATACGTCTTTTGTCAATAAAATAGAAGTTGAAGTAGAAGATTTTAATATGTTAGACGAAGCGCTAGCTGTTGGTGCGGATATCATCATGCTGGACAATATGAACCCTGACATGATGAAAGAAGCAGTTAAGAGAATTGACGGCAGAGCTATTACAGAAGCTTCTGGCAATGTCAGCTTAGATACCATTGAAGAAATAGGCAAAACCGGAGTAGATTATATATCCGTTGGAAAATTGACCCACTCCGTAAGCGCATTGGATATTAGTATGAAAAACATGAAACTCAATAATTAGCTACCAGTACTCTAGGGCTGTGCTCTGCGGGTCACTTTAATATTTGTAGGCAAAAGTAGCGAGGTATATTACTTTATAATTTACGCTTTAATTTTTTAAAAAGACTCTAATTCCAGAGTCTTTTTATGCATTAAAAGGTTTGACTTTTAGATTGAACTACTTCTCTATATGGAATTGAATCTTTGACCTGTGAGACTTGACCCTAGCACTGATGGCTGGCTACTGATTGCTGATAGCCAAAGTGCCAAAGGCACTTTTATTTTTCATCTATTTACATAAATAAATCAGTTATGATATAATAGTCCGGATTATGTATAATAAGGATGATATAAATGATAACAGCTACAAATATTAGTTTACGATATGGAGACCAAAAGCTTTTTGAGGATGTAAACTTAAAGTTTACAGAAGGAAATTGTTACGGTGTAATTGGCGCTAATGGCGCTGGGAAGAGTACTTTCCTAAAGATTTTATCCGGACAGATTGATCCTAATACTGGGGACATTAGCATTGCTAAAGATGTACGACTTTCAGTATTAAAACAAGATCATTATCAATATGATGATAAAGTCGTTTTAGAAACAGTAATACTAGGTAATCCCCGACTTTATGAAATCATGAAGGAAAAGGACGAAATCTACGCAAAACCTGATTTTAGTGACGAAGATGGAATTCGAGCGGCAGAATTAGAAGGAGAGTTTGCAGACCTTAATGGTTGGGAAGCTGAATCAGAAGCTGCAACTTTGCTTCAAGGCTTAGGTATTCCAGGTGATTTACATGATAAAACCATGGCTCAATTACAAGGATCTGAAAAGGTAAAAGTACTTTTAGCTCAAGCTTTATTTGGACATCCTGGGGTTTTGATCCTAGATGAGCCTACTAACAATTTAGACTTACAATCTGTCAAATGGTTAGAGGAGTTCTTAATCAATTTTGAAGGAACCGTCATCGTCGTATCCCACGACCGATATTTCTTAAATAAAGTATGTACACATATTTGCGATGTAGACTTTGGAAAAATTAAGATGTTCATGGGTAATTACGACTTCTGGTATGAATCCAGCCAACTTGCCCTTCAAATGGCTCGAGACCAAAACAAGAAAAAAGAAGATAAAATCAAACAACTTCAAGATTTTATTGCTCGATTTAGCGCTAATGCCTCAAAATCAAAGCAAGCTACATCTCGTAAGAAGATCTTAGAAAAAATCACTTTAGATGATATTCAACCATCTTCAAGAAAATACCCTTATGTAGCATTTAAACCTGAAAGAGAAGTAGGCAACGATATCTTGACAGTTGATAATATCAGCAAGACAATTGATGGAGTAAAAGTCCTTGACAATGTAAGTTTTGGCGTCATTAAAGGCGATAAAATTGCCTTAGTTTCCCCGAACGAGGTCGTCAATACTACATTAATAAAAATACTTACAGGCGAAATGGAACCTGATAGCGGCTCTTATAAATGGGGCGTAACCATATCAAGATCTTACTTTCCAAAGGATAATTCTGAGTACTTTAACGATGTAGATTTAAATCTTGTAGATTGGATGCGTCAATTTTCTAAAGATCAAACAGAAAGCTATGTTCGAGGTTTTCTAGGAAGGATGCTCTTCTCAGGTGATGAAACCCAAAAGAAAGTCAATGTTCTATCTGGAGGAGAAAAAGTTCGATGTATGTTATCGAGAATGATGCTTAATGAAGCTAATTTCTTGCTGCTAGATCAACCTACAAACCATTTAGATTTGGAATCTATCACAGCATTAAATAATGGACTAGTGGATTATAAGAGCAATATTATATTTACATCCCATGACCACCAATTTGTACAAACTATAGCAAACCGAATCATCGACATCGGACCAGATGGCATAGTAGATAAGCGCATGTCTTATGATGAGTATTTGGAGTTAAATTCGTAGAATTTTCTATTTAAAAAACCTAGTTGTTTTATGCTAGGTTTGTTTTTTTTGCAGAAAGCGGAAAGTGGAATGCGGAACTTTTAAACAAGTTAGTTGGACGGGGAAGCAGAATGGTAACCTCTAACATCCCACACCCTACCTCTAGTAGATATACATATATCATACATTTTATTGTTTAAACTATTTTGTTCAATCCTTGGTTAGTTGTTTAAAACAGATGATTTCGTGATATACTTAAAGCAATATGATTGGTCAGGAGGTACTTATGAAAAAGATATTGGTTTTTTTAGCAGATGGATTTGAAGAAATTGAGGCCCTTACTTTAGTTGATGTGTTACGCCGTGCAAATGTGCAAGTAGATACTTGTTCGTTAGAAGAGAAATTGGTTCGAGGAACCCACGACATTTACGTTCAAGCCGACGTCTCGTTGAATGAAGATTTAGATGAGTACGATGGATTATACCTGCCCGGTGGAATGCCTGGGGCTAAGAATCTTCAAGAAAATAATAAAGTACAGGAAATGATTAAAGAATATTTTAGCAAAGGTAAATTAGTATCTGCAATTTGTGCTGCTCCTATTGCATTAAATAGTACTGGAATATTAAAAGACAAAAAAGGTACTTCTTACCCAGGATTTGAAGATCAATTAGAATACCAGGAGTATGTAGAAGCACCTGTTGTAGTTTGTGACAATCTCATCACTTCACGAGGACCTGCCACTGCACTTCCTGTAGCCTTTGAAATACTAAATTACTTAGGCTACAAAAATGAAGCAGAAACCATAAAAGAAGATATGTTATTTAATCTATAAAAACATAAAATTGAACGTGTAAATTGTAAGGTTATATATCTCATTTTAGGCGAATTAATCTAGGGAACGATGCCCTCGCCGTTCCCTTATGAAAGTTCATTTAGTAGAATTTGTGTAAGTTCCTCTGTAAGAGTCTCTATCTTCTTAATTTCTTCAATTGTAATAGAATCAATATGAATGCCACAGGTTACTACTACATTTTTACCTAGTATGGATGAAAGCTTGTGGGATACATATCTTGCCACTTCATCATCTTTATGCCCTGTATAGTTTATAACAGATGTAGTGGCGCTTGTTACATTAGGGTCTGAAAGACTTAACCTAGGAACACTTGCTGTTACGCACCCTATATGAGGCTTATCCCCGCCTGAAATTATTACACACAAATCCTCACCAATAGGAATAGCCTTTGCCTCTATATGTATTCGCCCATCTTTAACAGAACATTCAATCATACATCTTCTCCCCATCGCTTAAATCCATCTAGTTCAATATGAAACTTTTCTAAAACCTTGCCGATGATATGTGTATTCATATCATCTATACTATAAGGATCATTGTAATATGTAATCATTGGCGGAATTAGAATCGCTCCAGCTTGTGACAAAGACAGCATATTTCTTAGATGTATAGAACTTAAAGGTGTTTCTCTAGGAACTACCACAAGGGTTCGCCCCTCTTTTAAGGTAACATCTGCTGCCCTCAATAGTAAATTATCCGAATAGCCCGTTGCAATTCCTGCTACGGTTTTCATGCTACAAGGGATAATAATCATCCCTTCTGTGCGAAAGGTGCCTGAGGCAATTTTACCACCAATATTCTTTATATCGTAAATACAATCTGCCAAATCCATTACATCGGACACTTTGTACTTTGTCTCTTGGTAAATTGTCTCCTCTGCCCCCTTAGAAATGACAAGATGACTTTCGTAATCAGGTCTTTCTTTTAAAATTCTTAAGAGATTAATCCCAAGTATAGCACCACTAGCCCCACTCATACCTACAACAATTTTCTTCTTTTTTATTGTATTTTCCATCATTATCACGCCTTTATATTCGTTGTGAAGTTGTATTATATAGAACAAACTTATTATACATGAAATAAGAGAATTTTTAAATGTGAGTATTAGCGGAAAGTAGGATGTTTTAAGGTGGTAAAGTGGTAAGCAAAAACAACCTCGCAAAAGCGAGGTTTATAACTTACATCTTAAACTTTGCGGTCATTTGTATCCGTTTTTCTTGTCTGTTGCTTCATCTCTGATTTCTTCTCTCATTCCCTTAAGAGCTTCTTTTCTTCTCTCATTTTTTTCTTTAAGAGTTTGTTTCATATTTTGATCATCTGTAACATCAATCATCTCATTAGCACGTTCGATATTCTGAAGAGTTTTTCCAATATTATACTCAATTTTATCTACATTATCTCTTCTATCATCTGGCTTTGGCTTATTTTTCATAATTTCATCTCCTCCTAGTTTATTACTCTTAGTATGTTTCAATTTTTTTAGATTATGACTTGTAAAGATTTGAAATGGTTTAGCTGAGTGCTGAAAGCCGAAAGCGGAAAGCGGAACATATCTGCAAAGTAAGTTTTTTAAAAAACATAAAATATTCAAAAAAATAGAGACTAATATATTTCAGAAACTACTATATAACATCCTTAATAACCCGTTTTCCTCAGCATTCAGCTTTCCGCTTTTTATTTGCGTTCAATTTATTATCTATACATAGAAATATTCATTAAAAGACTAAACAAACTAATTATGATATACTTATTACGCAAAAAAATATAGGAGTGAACTCTTTGAAATATAAAAACATCGTAGAGGGAGAATTTATTTCTCGACCTAATCGCTTTATTGCTCACGTAAAAATTAATGATAAAATTGAGATTTGTCACGTAAAAAATACAGGTCGTTGTAAGGAACTTCTTATAAAAGGAGCAACGGTTTATTTAGAGCACAGCGACAATCCTAATCGAAAGACTGCTTATTCCCTTATTGCCGTACAAAAGGGTCATCGCCTAATCAATATAGACTCACAAGCACCAAATAAGGTCTTACATGAAGGACTTTTAAATAAAACTATTGTACTGCCAAATTTTGAAGAAATCATAGAAATTAGACCTGAGAGAGTATATCAAAAATCTCGCTTCGATTTTTATATTGAAAATAATAACAAAAAAGCCTTCATCGAAGTAAAGGGGGTTACCTTAGAAGAAGATGGAATAGTAAAATTTCCAGATGCTCCTACAGAGCGAGGATTAAAACATGTATATGAATTAGTACAGGCTTTAGAAGATGGCTATATGGCATACATTGTATTTGTCATCCAAATGAACGATGTAAAATACTTTACCCCTAATGATAGCACTCAAAAAGAATTTGGCGAGGCTTTACAATACGCGCAAAATAAAGGAGTCCAGATTTTAGCTTACGAATCTGATGTAGAGCCAGACTCTTTGAAGCTAAATGGAGTAGCTGTTAAAGTGGTAAGATAGTGAAGACTTTTCTAATAATAAAACGCCAAAGTGAATATACAGACTTTGGCGCTTTTAATATATGTATTTTTCGTAATTATGTATGATATCTTATTCTATATCCAATTCAGATACAGTGACGCATTCGTAATCTTCCGCTTCTAAATATTGTAACACTAAATCAACTGCTTCCACTGTAGAGCTGTGAATGTCATGCATGAGAACGATAGAGCCATCTTCTACATTCTTCTTAACTTCACTTAGTACTTTTCTTGCATTGCGGGTCTTCCAATCCTTTGTGTCAACGGTCCACAATACAAGCGGTAAACTAGTAGTATTATATACTCGATCATTTATTCCACCATAAGGAGGACGAAAGACTGTAGGTTCTTTTTCTGTTGCCTTTAGTATTGCATCACGAGTCATTCGAATTTCTTTATGGATTTCTTCCTCATTAAGTACCTTTAAATTTTTATGATTCCAAGTATGATTCCCTAATTCATGACCTCTTTTAGAAATCTCTTTCGCTATACCTGGATAGAAGTCAACTCTATTTCCTAACATAAAAAAAGTAGCCTTTGCATTGTGTTTATCCAATAATTCGAGGATTTTCAATGTATTGATTTCGTGTGGTCCATCATCAAAAGTAAGCGCGACCTGACGTTTACCTGGCGATTCACTTTCTTTTAAATCCTTTTCTGCAGTAGCGCATCCATTTGGTTTGTCAATTTTGCTGTCTACTTCGATGAGATTTAATTTTTTTTGCCATTCATCTGTCAATAAATTTCTTACTTTTTGTAAAGGTATAGAAATCTCAGGAGAGCCTGCTGCTCCTGCAGTAACTACATATTTATCAAATTTAAAAACAATAGAATGATCTCTAATAAACATATGTGAAAATCTGTTGTTCTCATCTTCGATCCACTTCTTTAATTCTTCCTCAAAGAAATATGGCTTGTATTCTTCAGATTTCTCAAACTCATCTAGTAATAAAGTGTAAAGCTTATTTCGGTTTTGCTCATTATCTACTAGAATCTCTGTTTGCTGTATAATAGAATTTTCATTAACATCTACAATAAAGACTTTTGAGCCTTGGAAACCATTTGCCCCCATAGCGTAACTTTCTACATGAAAGACTATAGAATACACATCTTGAGCCACTGGATGGATATCAAACAAAATATACAACGAAGCCGGAAATTCATTTAAGTACTTTTTCTTCTGGGCTACTTCATCAAAAAATTTCTTTTTTGATGAAGATACATACTTCTGTATCTGTTCGTTTAAGGATTCATCTTTAAATTTTGGATAGTGAATTGCTATATGATACATTCTTTCATCGTGGATTTCAGTAATAATATCTACGCCTGGATATGCAGTCTGGGCCTTTACACTGTTATTTGTTATTGTTTTGTTTGTAGAGATAACAGGATCACGATTAAAAATAATGACGGATAAGATAATAATCCCTAGTATGCTAAAGGCAACTAGACTATGAAGTTTTGATTTTTTGTGCCTCATCACAATACTCCTAATATTTATTTTCCTAATACTAGAATATACCTAAATTCACACATATACAAAGGTATAATTATCTTTTTACAAGGATTAAACTATTCTTTTACAAAGGATACATTTTAGTCGAACCTCTCATGATTGAATTCAAGATGTTATCAGCCATTTCATAAATAAGGTCTATGTTTCATGCTAAGTATCAGGTATAATTAATATTTAAATAAAAGAATCATCTGATTAAGGATGTGTGATCATGCGCATTAATAAATATATAAGTGAATCTGGAAAAACATCTAGACGAGGTGCTGATAAATTAATTGCTGATGGAAAGATTACAATTAATGGTAAACGCGCTACATTGGGTTGCAATGTGGAACCTGGCGATGATGTTCGTATAGGTGGAAATCCAATCCGGCTAGTAAGCAATAAAGTCTATATTGCGTTGAATAAGCCTGTAGGGATTACTAGTACAACAGAAAAGAATGTAAAGGGGAATATCGTTGATTTTGTCAACCATCCTTTAAGAATATTTCATATTGGACGCTTGGATAAAGATTCAGAGGGCTTAATCCTTCTTACCAACGATGGCGATATTGTTAATGAAATTCTGCGTTCTGAATATAGGCACGAAAAGGAATATATTGTTTCAGTAAATAAACCCATTACCACCCAATTTTTAAAGAAGATGTCGGAGGGTGTCAAAATATTAGATACAAAAACCCTTCCTTGTAGAACCTCCCAATTATCTAAGTACGATTTTAACATCATTCTTACACAGGGATTAAATCGTCAAATTCGTCGTATGTGCGCTGAATTAGGATATGAAGTCAAACGACTTCAAAGAATTCGAATTATGAATATTCATTTAGGCGATCTTCCTTCAGGAAAATGGAGAGATTTATCGAAGAAAGAGCAAACTCAATTATTTAAAGAATTAAATTATAGACCAAAAGAATGGTAGAAATCATTCCAATCCTTGGCATTTTAATAGTCTTTCGTTTTATGACCATTTTCTAAATTTTAATATATAATTACAAAAGTCTCACTCTATGCCACCATCGGTGGCTATAGTGCTGATGACTGTCTTTTACTTATGATAAGGTTCATTTCTTATAATGCGAAAAGCTCTGTATATTTGCTCTAATAGCATTACTCTAAAGAGCTGGTGAGGAAAGGTCATTTTAGAAAAAGAGAGCTTTAATTGACTTATTGTCGTTACCTCTTGTGATAAACCTAGAGATCCACCTATGATAAAGCAAAGATGGCTTTGACCATTAATAGCAAATTGCTCTATTTTTTTAGAAAAATCTAGAGAGGTCATTTGTTTCCCTTCAATCTCCATAGTAATTACTGTAGAGGACGCTGGAATTTTTTCGATAATCTTCTTGCCTTCTTTGTCTATGATCCCTTGTTGCTCTGCTGGACTTAAATTCTCAGGAGCCTTTTCATCTGGCACCTCTATTATCTTCAAGGTACAATATCGGCTAAGTCTCTTACTATACTCTTCTATTGCCTGTGTATAAAACTTCTCTTTGATCTTTCCTACTGTAATGATTGTTATGTTCAATGGGTCACCTCTGTCTGCTAAAAGCTATTTTATTAACGGATATCATCAAACGAATAGTTATAGATTGGATGGGAAAACTTTGTGAGTGGAAAGTAGAAAGCGGAAAAAATCAACCTCGCTATTAGGCGAGGTAATGAAATTTTCCAATTGTTTAACAATTGTTCAACAAAGTTCAACCATCGCTCAACTATCGTTATTTGCTAGAAGTTTCGGCACCAGTTCTTCTGCATTCTCATTAATGATCTCTACCCTTACCCCAGCGTTCTTTGCTGCTTCACTTACATAAGTAGCTGTAGAGGTGTAAAAGGACGTTCCTATAACTAGTAGCAAATCAACGTTTGAGACCAAATTTATGGAATCTTGAAGCCTGGGTATACTATCACCATAAAGTACAATGTCTGGTTGTAGTATTACATCTATGCATTTACTGCATTTAATAGACTCTTCTGTTACAGAAAAGGGATACCATTTACTACATTTAGGACAGTACACCTTTCGAAGACTACCGTGTATCTCTATCACTTCCTCTTCTGTACTTCCTGCTTTATGATGAAGACCGTCAATATTCATCGTTACAATAGGAATATGCTTTATAGCCAGTGCAATATGGGCTGGATTTGGGTTAGCGGCTTCTGTTACAGTTCTCATGCCATTGAGTATTTGGTAAAATTCTATTGGATGGCTATTATAATAACTTCTGCTAAGCTTTTCTCTTAAGTCGCCCATCTCTACAAATGTCGGCACTCCACTAGCCTTAGAAACACCCGCTCCAGTCAATGCTGCTATTTTCATCTCTATCACCCCTGTATCATCTACAATTATACCAATATCTTTATTATACCTCTACAATTGCTAAGAACGACCTTTTATTGATAAATTATTTTAATTTGCTGATAATTTGTTCGAGTACATCTACAAGATGATTTAGTTTCCCTTCTACATGCTCAATATCTTCTTCAAATTCTTTTGTATGAACAACCACCCTATTCTCCTTATACTCCCCTGAAGTGAAAAGGATATCTCCGAATTCAGAAAGGGACTTATCCTTTTGATGTTCATAAACTTCAGCCAGATTGAGATTCGAAGTATTATCCGTAAAGATGTGTACATCTCCTTTGCTTCCAATACTGTCTAAATAAATTACTTTTACTTTTTTATTAGATAAGATCTCTCTAAGCATAGTCCTTCCATGGTGAGTTGTAGTTCCTCCATCAAGAAAAGCAAAGGCAATATCCGAATTCTTTCCTACTTTTTTTGCGTACAAAATCATAGATAAAATACTCGATGTATTTCGAATATAATTCTTTCTCATTGGCATGCCATTACGATAATGTTTAATGAGCAAAAAAGCAAAAAATAAGAAAATCAATCCTATTATCCCTTTAAAACTCCATACTCCAGTTTGTATTATTTGAGGGTAGAAAAGGTAATAAAATACTACAATAGCAAGTAGTAGAATGCTTATGGGAAAAATCAGTTTATAAAATGCGCTAAACTTTGACTCTCCACCATTAAATGGCTGGTAGTCTTTATTGCCTAATTCATAAGCAGGCGTATCATAATAAGTAGCAAGTACCACTTTTGCCTTTTGAAAATTACCTGCATAAAGATTATGATATAAAACCTTTTCTCCCAAAAATTCTTGTTTCGATTGGGTAGTCTTTACTTGAAATTTCATCTCCTCGAAATCTTTTTTTAAATGAAGAAGAAATTTAAGTTTTTCTTTAAGATAAAATCTTCTACCTAAGAAAATACTGTAATTTGTAAAAATATCTTTAAATGTCCACATCGCACTTAACACACCCTTTTATTGTTCTAAGTTCTATGTTGTAAGTTCTAAGTAAAACCTAGTAGGTTATAATAGAAATCACTAGGCTAAAATACTTACTTTTACATCAAAACCTTTTTAAAGATAGAATTTTTTTATATAAAATACCACGAGAAAGAACATAAAACATTTCTCGTGGTCATAAGGATTCTATAAAATAGCTATTAAGTAGCTTTCTATAAGATCGTATTTAATTTATTTTACTGCTTCCACAAATTTCCGAGCATCTTCTTCAACCTGTTTAAAGTCTCCAGTCTTTGCTCCTTTCGTTAAGACACTCCCAACACCAACTGCATACGCACCATGATCAAGCCATTCCCTTACATTATCTAAGCTAACTCCGCCGGTAGGCATAAACTCTGCTTGTGGTAAAGGACCTTTAAATGCTTTAATGGCTTTAGGTCCAAAAATATCTCCTGGGAATAATTTAATCACGCTTGCACCTAAACTTAAGCAAGCAACCATATCTTTAACTGTAGTCGCACCTGGAAAAACTGGAATGCAATAGGAATTACAAAGCTTAATGATTTCTTCATCTAAATGTGGGCTTACAACAAATTGTGCTCCTGCTAATATTGCAAGGCGTGCGCTAACAAGATCCATACAAGTTCCAGCACCTATTACGATATCTTCACCTTTAAATTTACTTACTAAACTCTCTATTACTTTAGGTGCATTTGGAACAGTAAATGTCAGCTCAATAAACTTAATGCCGCCTTTATATACTGCTTCAACTGTCTTTATAACTTCTTCCTCATTGCTACCACGAATCACTGCAACAAGTTTTTCTTCTTTTAATTTCACCATCAACTCAGCTTTATTCATTACATTCTCTCCAAGTCCCTAATAATATTTTCTGTAGCCATTAAACTCATCAAATTTGTAGCCTCAAAGGAAGATGCTGCAGTATGAGAACCTACTACTACATTTTCTAAAGATAATAATTTAGAGTTTTGTGGTGGCTCTTCTTCAAAAGCATCAATTCCTGCACCATAGATCTTGTTATCTGCAATTGCTTCATACAGTGCCTCTTCATCAACTATGCCACCTCTAGCTGTATTGATTAAGACCAAATTTGATTTAGCATTACTTAATAAATCTCTATTGATCATGTGATGAGTCTCTTCTGTTAATGGCATGTGTATACTAATAAAATCACATTCTTGCACGATAGTTTCTACATCTACAAATTTAATATTATTTTCTTGAATATATGCTTCATCTTTAAAAATATCATATGCATAGATGTCCATATTAAAACCTTTTGCCCGCTGTACCATACCTCGTCCTATAGCGCCTAAACCAAGAATACCAATCTTCTTCCCAAAAACATCTAAGGCAATTTTTTTACCCCAATCGCCGTTTTTACAGCCATTATGGATCTCTACTACTCTTCTAGCAACAGCCATTAATAAGGCAAAGCTATAATCTGCCACTGCTGAAGAGTTTGCACCTACTGTTCTTGAAACAGCGATTTTTTTAGCTTCTGCTATATTCATATCAATATTATCAATACCGACACCATATTTTGCAATAGCTTTTAAATTAGGCGCACTGTTTATAACCTTTTCCGTAATAGGATCTACTCCAACTATTAGCCCATCTACATCCTTTAGTGCTTCTATAAGTTGTTCTTCATTCATAATGGCATTATAAGGATTAAAAATAGGTTCTATATTATTGCTTTGGAATAGAGCTAAAATTTCTTGGTGATTGTATTTAGCAAAAGATCTTGGGGTGACGAGCACCTTTTTCATTAGTAGTCACCTTCTTCATCATCTGTCTCTGTACTATTTGACATCTGAGAAATAGGCTCTTGTATTCCATCTCTACCACTATTTACAGCGTGCTGAGCTAATTGTTCTAATGACATAGACCCTCTCATAGCGTTTATCTCTAGAAGCATAGATAAGCTCATTCCTGTTACAATTCGAATATGAATGCCAGACTCTTTCAGCTCTTTGTATAAGAACATTGACGCATTATAAGGGGAAGCTCCAAATAAATCTACAAGAATTAATACTCCATCTCCACTATCTAAGGCTTTGATTTTTTCTGAAATTTCATTTTTAAACAGTTCAAAATCTTGTCCTGCTATAAGAGAAACTGTGTCAATACTTTCTGCTGACCCAGCTATTAAATTCAAGCTATCCATCATGCCTGCAGCCATTTCACCATGGCTTATTAATAATAGACCTACCATATTATCACTCTTTCCCTATTAATCAAATAATTTAATAGCTTCTTTTAACGTTACCTTCTTAGAAGATGGAATAGCTTGGAAGTAAATATCTACTCCGTACTTTTCGTTTACTTCTACTAACATATCCAATTCTTCTTTGGTTATTGATACTTCAGGAATGACACTTGTAAGACCTGGCTTTTGAGGAATTCCCCCAAGGTTTAATTGTTTTACAGGTACACCGCCTTTAATAATATCCACCATAGCTTTAACGGTTTTTGTCAACAAAACGACTTTATAATTATCGTATTGTCTATCATTCCAATATCTTACTGCTCCATCTTCTTTTAAGACGCGAACCTTTAAACCAGTCCTTGAGCCAGCACTTAATAAGATGTTTTTCGTAAATTCATCATTTGCAGATGGTGTATCTGCAACAAATATTGCAGTAGCTCCTGCAGATTGAATAATGTTTGTCATTACCTGCCCATGTATTAAACGTGCATCAACACGTGCTAAAGCAACTTCTCCCATAATCTACCTCTCCTCTATTGAATATTTTTTTATAAAATTCCGATTGCAGCTAATACTGCTAAAATAATCGTCAAACCAATTAAAGCATTTGTAACTTTTAAGCCCTTCTTTACAAAGAAGAAATATACACCACCAACTGTTAATAAAGGTAAAATACCAGGCATGACACTATTCAAAATATCTTGAATAACAAAGTCTTTACCTGAAAGATTAAAAGCTAAAGAGGAGCTTACTTTAACGTAATTTGCTGCTAAAATGCCCATCATGAACAAACCTAAAATAGATAGTCCATCGATAATACCTTTCATCTTGCTTCCAACAACTTCAGAAGCTGCTGATCGCCCTAATCTAAAACCAAGTTCCGCAAAATAATATCCAATTGCTAATTGATAGGAAGCAAAGAAGACAAATGGGAATAATGCTCCCATTGCTGAACCAGCTTGTGCCCATGGCAATGCTATTGCAATGAAAATATATTGTACGGTACCTGAATCAATGGAATCCCCAATACCTGCTAAGGCACCCATCAAGCCTGATTTTGTATTGTAGATTAGATCATCATTGATGCTAATTGGATCCCCATTGTACATTTCATTTGCACGTACTTGTTCAAGAGATGCCATAATACCTGTAATTGTTCCACCACCCCATGATAATTGAGTATTAAAGAACAATAGATGTCGCTGATATGCTGCAATTAAATCGTTTTTATCTTTGTATAGCTTTTTTAGTATTGGCATTAATGCCCACATTAATGCAGGTGAAATATATCTATCAAAAGCATGTGGTATTTCATTTGCAAAGTAAAATCTTAACCAAGCCATACCTACATCTTTTTTCGTAACTTCTTCTGGTTTAAGACTTACATCTTTTTGAATTTGATTACTCATATCTTAGTCCTCCCTTTTAATAGTCATCATCGTCATCATCAAGAGCAACTGTTGATCCACCTTGAGCAACTTGAGGAGTTGATGAACCCTCACTCTTAGACAATACATAGATGAACGCAATGATAGCTCCGATGATTGCGTAGGTTACCATTGTAATACCTAAATCCTTAAGTATTACTGCCATGAAATATGCTAATAAGAAAAAGACAATATAACTTTTCTTACCAATAACATATACTGTAACAGCGATACCAATAGCGGCAAGTCCGCCACCTATAACTGTTAGAATGTGGAATAATACGCTACCTGAATTAGATTCTACAATACTTGCAATTACAGGAGCCCCATAATATAGAGCCACAAACATAAATGGTACATAAATGATAAATGATGCTATTATTGGGTATACGATGATAGACATGGTCAACATCCTTTCATTCCCTTCTGCTGCATATTTATCCGTAAATTTTTGCATGATTAAAGTATTGATAAAAAATCTAAATTGATACAAATAAGACCCTAAAAGACCTACTGGAACAGCTACTCCAATAGCTGCTTCTGGCTCTAAATTACTTAACAATGCTACAGGTACTGCAATAGCCGCTGCAATTGCAGGTTCAGATGGCATTTGACCACCTGGAGAAAAAACACCCATATAAATTAATTGAATAGCGGCTGTAATAATCATAGCTTCTGATACTTGTCCAAAGACAATTCCTACAACTAAGCCCGTCATCAATGGTGAAAAACGCATGGTTAATGTTGCGCCACCTAATAAACTACGACTCATAACAAGAGCTATCCATACAGCAATTGCTAATGCTTGAAATACACTTACTTCCATTTTTCATCCTCCTTATTAGCTCTAATTCTTTTTTACTACATGACCACCAAAGCCATTTCGCAGTGATGCTACTACTTTCCCAGTAAAAGTATCCTCTTCTAACGAACGATATCGCATCATTAAGGATGTAGTAATAACTGGAATAGAAACTTGCAAATCTAATGCTTCTTCTACTGTCCACTTACCTTCACCAGAGGAATACATTATCCCTTTTATCTTTTCTAGTTTTGGATCTTCTTTAAAAGCTTCTTCTATTAACTCAATTAACCAAGAACGAATTACAGAGCCATTATTCCAAAGTTTTGCTACTTTTTCGTTGTCGTAATCGTATTGAGAATGCTCTAATAAATCAAATCCTTCACCTATAGCAGCCATCATGCCATACTCAATCCCATTATGGACCATCTTTAAATAATGTCCACTGCCAGGCTTCCCTGTGTACAAATAGCCATTTTCACATGCTATTTTTTTAAAGATCGGTTCGACTACATCAAAAACCTCTTTATCTCCGCCAATCATAAAATTCCCACCATTTAGTGCACCATTTACGCCACCGGATGTACCGCAATCTAGAAATGAAATACCACATTGTGCTAGATCATTATAATTTTCTACTGAATTCTTATAAAAAGAATTCCCACCATCAATGACGATATCCCCCTCTGATAAATGAGTTTTTAATTCCTCAATTACAGAACGAGTTATATCTCCAGCAGGAACCATTAACCATATAACTCGAGGTGTAGGTAGTGAATCAATTAATGCTGATAAAGAACCTGCTTGAATAAATAATTGATTTATTTCGTCTTGATCAATAGCCGCCATATTGTCATAGCCTACGACATAAACTCCATTTCTAGTAAGATTTTTGGTCAAGCTTAATCCCATTTTGCCAAGACCAATCATTCCGATTTTGTCCACTTATACTCCTCCTCTTGTTGACGTTTACATTTTAAAAATTTTTTGCATTTTGTCAATGATATATTGAAAAATATTTTCATTATTTTATTAATATGAATAATGTCTTATCTTAATTTACTTGCTTTATAAAAAATTGTAAGTTAAAATATAATAAAACAAATCATCTTTTTTTGATTTTTCGAAAATTTTTTTCTCTATTAAAACCCTAAAAGGGCGGTGATATTATGTCTTTTCAGAGCATTGTCGGAAAAGATTATACAAGTTTAACAAAGTCTCAAAGAAAAGTCGTCGATTACATTCTTGAAAATATAGAAACTGCTGCTAGGATGACGATCCAAGATATTTCTGAAGCAACAAATGTCTCTATTGCGACGATTTCTCGTCTTACTAAAAAACTAGGCTATGGCTCTTTTCAAGATATGAAACTCAAGATTTATGAAAACACCCAAAATACAACAATAAAGTTTTTTCCATTCATTAACAAGGATGATTCTTATTGTGATATTGCTTCCAATTCTTTTTATATGGGAAAGCTCTCTTTAAAAGAGACACAATTAATGCTGCAAGAAGAAACTCTCGTAAAGGCAATCGAAATTTTAGCTAATGCAAAAACATGCAATATTTTTGCATTAGGTGCATCTCAAGTTGTAGCTCTAGATGCATTTCATCGTTTTATGCGAACTTCTCTTAAATGTAGCTTTCTTCAAGATTTTCATTTTCAATTGATGCATGTCGCTAGTTTGACAAATCAGGACTGTGCTTTAATTATTTCACATACTGGTAGAAATAAAGATTCTCTTGAAATCGCTAAAATAGCCAAAAAAAATGGAGTACCTATTATTTCTATCACAAGTAATATGACGTCTCCATTAACGAAACTAAGCGATATCGTGCTAGTATCTGTTTCTGATGAGACAAACTACCGACCGGAGGCAGTTTCCTCATTAGTTTCACAAATCACACTGGTAGATGCACTTTTTATGATGTACGCCATTAAAATTGACGATAATGAAGAGTACTTTACTAAGATTCGAAACGTAATTAATACAACTCGAATCGATAACTAAACATAATTAGTATTATTCAAAAGCACTTAATTATACAAAAATAGCTTCAAAACACTATAGGTTTTGAAGCTATTTTTGTATATTTATAGTGTGCAATTTTTTTGATCTAAAAATTCACACACTTCTAGCAAGCTGTTAAAAACATAATCTGCTGGAGCAGGTTGATATTCTAAAGTCGATATATCTACTTGAATCTTATAAATTCCATCTTTTTTTGGCAAATCACTAAAGTTATCTTTCACATAAAAAGAGGATATCCCTGCACTGCGAGCTGCATTAATGCCAGCAGGCGAATCTTCTAATACAATTGCTTTATCAGGTTCGATATTAGCCTTTGAACAAGCAGTGAGAAAAATCTCTGGACTTGGCTTTCCGTTTTTCACTTCATCTCCTGCTACAATCACATCAAAATAATGATCCACTTGTTCCATTTTTAAATAGCGCTCAATTTGCTTTCGATTAGAAGAAGAAGCTACTGCAATCCTCGCATTATGCTTCTTTGCCAACTCAAGGATTTCAATTAATCCAGGCTTTTTATGCACTTGCTTGTTTTCCTCTATTAACTGCTCCTTACATTCTAAGATAGCTTTTCGCCATTCTGCTATAGGAGCATCTGGACCATATATTGTAGATAAGGTTTTAATAATATCAGGTCTTGTCTTACCTAATACATGACTAAAAACCGTGCTATTGATTTCAAAGTCATATTCCTTGGCCGTTTTAATATAAGCGCCATATACAAGCCTTTCCGTATCAAACATCAGACCATCCATATCAAAAATAAACAATTCAATTTTTTTCATCTCTCAGCCCTATTTACTAACTACGCTATCTGGAGTTTCCCCTTTGATGATTCGCTCTACATCTGTGACACATTTTTCTCCCATACCTTCTAAACATTCAAAGGTGTAAGCTGATGTATGTGGAGTTACAAGTATTCGAGCATTGCTGTAATAGGGGTGTGTATTAGGAGCTGGCTCTTTAACCATTACATCTGTAGCAACTGCACAAACAATACCTTTATCAATCGCTTCAAGTAAAGCTTCTTCTTCTATCAATGCTCCACGAGCTGTATTTGTAATATAGACCCCCCGTTTCACTTTTGAGAAAGCTTCTTTATCTAATATTTGATAACTTGTATCATTTAATGAGGCATTTAATGAAATCACATCGGCTTGAGTAAGGAGTTCGTCTAATTCAACAATCTCAGCGCCATGTTTTTCAGCCCACTCATTATCTACATTAGGGTCTGTCACTAATAGGCGGGTATTAAAACCATGTTTTAATATTTCAGCCACTCGACTGCCAATATTGCCACAACCAATGACACCTACGGTTTTGCCTGTTAAATTGTGTCCCATAAAAGTTGCACGCTCTGTCCAACGGTTATCTGCAGCTGCTTTTGATGAATCTACCGTTCGACGCAAAATGGACATTAAGTTTGCAATAGCGTTTTCTGCTACGGCATCTCGTTCCACTAATGGTGGTACAATGGTTACTATGGTTTTCTTTTCTTTGGCTGCATCTAAATCAATATTGTTATAACCGATTCCGTGTCTAGAGATTAAGAGCAATTCATCCTTATGTTCAAAAAATTCTTTTGTAAAGAATGGTGTAACACTTGAAATGATAATATTGAACCCTTCTAGTTCCTTAGCTAATGTAACTCCGTCAATATCATTATCAAAGGTAAATCTTTCAACTGGCCCAATAGCCTCTAAACGCTCTATATGTTTTGAAAACCATTTACCAAAACTACTAGAGTTGACGATTGCAATTTTATAATTACTCATTATTAGGGACCCCCTGTACTATATAATTTTTTATTTCACTACTACTTGCATTTACGAATCTTCAATTGTACCTATTTTACTTATCTAACAACTCTTCCTTGCCTTCGTTCCAATGGAAGTGAAACGTTCCTGGTTTGTCTACTCGGTTATAGGTATGAGCGCCAAAAAAATCCCTTTGTCCTTGAATTAAGTTCGCTGGCAAAACCTCCGAGCGGTAAGAATCGTAATAAGTTATTGCGCTAGCAAATGTTGGTACAGGAATTCCTATAGAAATTGCTGTTGAAACCACTTTACGTACGGCTTCATGATTTTCAGATACGATACTTAAGAAATAGTCATCTAACATTAAATTTTGTAAATTCGGATTTTTGCTATAGGCATCTGTAATCTTTTGTAAGAACTTAGCGCGGATAATACAACCTGCTCTAAATATGCTTGCGATCTCACCATAAGGCAATTGCCAATTATATTCTTCACTTGCTGCACTCATTTGGGCAAAGCCTTGAGCATAGCTCATAATTTTGCTAAAGTACAGTGCTTTTCCAAGAGTTTGAATAAATTCATCCTTGCTCTTTTCATCAAAGCTTATTTGGGACTCTACAGATGGAATGATTTTACTTGCCTTTATTCTTTGTTCTTTTTGAGAAGAGATAAAACGAGCAAAAACAGATTCCGTAATCAGCGATAAAGGTTCTCCTAAATCTAAGGCACTTTGTGATGTCCATTTTCCTGTTCCTTTGTTGCCAGCCTTGTCCATAATGACATGGACCATTGGTTTACCTGTATCTGGGTCTTCTGTTTGAAGAATTTGTGCTGAGATTTCCATCAAGAAGCTATCCAATTCCCCCTGATTCCACTTTTCAAATATTTGACCGATTTTCTTAGGAGATAAACCAAGTCCACGATGTAAAATGTCATAAGCTTCAGCAATCAATTGCATATCTCCATACTCAATGCCATTATGAACCATCTTTACAAAATGGCCAGCTCCATCTGGGCCAGTGTAAGTAACACAAGGTTTACCATCTTCTGCTTTCGCAGCGATTTTTTCTAGAATAGGAGCCACTAATTTATAAGCCTCTTTCTGACCACCAGGCATTATAGCAGGTCCTAATAAAGCACCTTCTTCTCCACCAGAAACACCAGTACCAATAAAATTGATTCCCTTTCTTGCTAAATATTCGCTTCTTCGCATAGTATCTTTAAAAAATGTATTTCCACCGTCGATAAGGATATCTCCTTTATCTAAATGTGGCAGTAAATTTTCAATAGTAGAATCTGTACCAGCCCCAGCTTGAACCATTAGTAGAACTTTACGTGGAGATTCTAGACTTCCTACAAATTCTTCAATGCTATAAGTTGCTTTTAACTGCTTACCTGGGTTTTGCGCTATAACTTCAGATGTTTTTGCCTCCGTTCGATTATATAAAGCAACCGTATATCCGCGACTTTCAATATTCAAGGCTATGTTTCGCCCCATAACGGCCATACCTACTACACCTATTTGTTGTTTTGACATAAAATAATCCTCCTCTTTTATGTGAATGTCACTTTAGCTATTCTATCAAAATAAAAAGTCATATAAAAGACTTTAATGAAAATTATTTACATTATTTTTATTATTAACAGTAACTTTTTTTCACTTATCGTTAATAAAGAGATTTCTTAGAAGATAAAATTAGGATGACCATTTATGAACATATTATCATTATTCTTTGCTATTTAAATTTTGAGTAATAGTGGATTAGTGCTCTAACAATAGTGCGCAACTTTTGAATTTTTTTGCAGAAAGCTGAAAACTGCCACTCGCTTTCGCGAGGTAATGAAAATTTTTAGGCGAGATCCTACTTTCACCTACCATAAAGAGAAGAAGTTCAGAAAAGCCATTATCTCGCCTAAAGGCGAGTTTGGTTTTCTTCCGCATTCCGCTTTCCGCTTTCCGCTTTCCGCTAATATGTTTTTCTCGTCCAACCTTCCAACTAAAGAATAATATAGCGCAAAACAACTATTTACTGTATGATAAAAATAACAATACATATACAACAATAGGAGAATCTAATGAAATTATTCTTTGTACTCAACCCTGTAGCAGGAAAAGGAAAATCTATTGAACTTATGTCCATTATAAAAAGGATCTGTGAGAAAGAAAATGTAGAATATATGATAAAACTAACCCCACGTGTAGGGGGCGCTGAAGATACTGCCCGGTGGGGCATTGAAAATAATTATAAAAGAATCATTGCAGTTGGCGGTGATGGGACAGTTAATGAGGTAGTCAATGGAATTGTAGGCTCTAAAACTGTTCTTGGTGTGGTCCCAGCAGGATCTGGAAATGATTTCGTTCGAAGTATAGGCGATCCTAAAGAACCTGAACAGTACATTTTAGATACAATACATGGTAAAGTTAAGACAATTGACCTAGGTATGTGCAATGATCGATACTTTATTAATATGGCCAGTATTGGACTGGATACACAAGTAGCAATTAGAACACAAAAGACGAAAAAGTACTTTTCAGGAAGTCTTGCATATCTTGTCTCTGCACTACTTACCATATTTTCTTATAAAGGTTGGGATTTAAATATTCAAATTGACGACCAAGCTTTCCATGCAAAAACTCTTTTAACTGCTATAGCAAACGGAAAATTTTATGGTGGAGGAGTACTGCCTGCTCCTGATGCCAAATTAGACGATGGATACTTTGACATATGCCATGTTAAACATATGTCTAAAGAAAAGATGTTCCGCGTACTACCTAAGTATATGAAGGGCAAGCACAGAGATATTAAAGAAGTTCAACTTGTAAAAGGAAAAGAAATCCTCATAACTAGTGATAATCCCTTTCCTCTTAATCTGGATGGTGAAGTTTCCATTACAAACAAAGCTCATTTCAAGCTTATAGAGAAGGGTATTGATATTATCGTTCCTTGAAAAGAAAGCGTGTCCCGCACATCAAACGATAGTTAAACAATTGAAAAGTTTCCGCTTTCAGCATTCAACTTTCCGCATATAGGTCTTTTCCCGTCCAACCATTTTTGCTTTCCCCTAAAAAATCAAAAGTCTACAATATAAAGACTTAAAATATAATAAAAGTATACTTTTGTATTACACTTATTTTATTGGCAAAGAAACATAAATGAAGGAGTGATTCTGTGAAACCAGTAAACAAGCATTACGAAAATATGGCAAACACATTAATGCCCCAATTTGAAAAGAGACGATTTCAGTCTTTCTACTGTCCCGATAAGGAATCTGCACTACAAAAGGCCTTAGAACTAGTACCACAAGGCTCTGTAGTATCCCATGGTGGTTCTGAATCTATTATTGAAATTGGCTTATTAGATGCTATAAAAAGTGGTAATTATACTTATGTAAATCGAAAAGACGGCAGCACCCCTGAAGAGCTAAGAGAATCCGCTATGAAATCCATCTTTAGCGATTATTACCTTATGAGCTCTAATGCTGTTACCATTAAAGGGGAGCTCGTCAATATTGATGGGGCAGGCAATCGAGTGGCGGCTCTAGCTTTTGGACCTAAAAATGTAATCGTGATTGTAGGTATGAATAAAATATGTAAAGATATCGACGAAGCAATCTGGAGAGCACAAAATATCGCCTCCCCCAAAAACACCCTAAGACTAAGCAAAGACAGCCCTTGCGCTAAAATAGGAGTATGTGGCAACTGCTTTGGAGATGACAGTATTTGTTCTACTATTACTGTTACGAGAAGAAGTATGGAAGTAGGAAGGGTGAAGATTATTTTGGTTGGAGAGAATTTAGGATACTAGATAAGGTGGTCAGGTAGTCAGGTGATAAGGTGGTCAGCAAAACCCTATAGCCACCTTTGGTGGCAAATGCTTTTAACGACTGTTTAATTATGGTTCCTTTACATAGAACTTCGAACTCAAATGTCAGATATATGTATATATAGTTTTTGATTTGTCATCTTTGGGGAGCTCGGTAGCTTAACAGAGGCAATCCTATAGTCTCTCCCATCACACTGCATGAGCTCTTCTTTCAGCATTCAGCTTTCCGCTTACAGTTTTTCCCGCCCAACGAACAGATAAATTTCTACGAAGAATCGCACTCACAACAGACATTATCTTCTAAATAACAAAAAGTCTTTAGAATCAACGATTCTAAAGACTTTTTCGATACACATTTTACTCCTGATACAATGCTGTTGAAAGATATCTTTCTCCTGTATCTGGTAGGATTACTACAATTGTCTTACCTTTATTTTCAGGTCTCTTTGCTACTTCTGTTGCTGCATGTAGTGCTGCTCCTGATGAGATACCTACTAATAAACCTTCACTCTTTGATGCTGCTCTTGATGCTTCAAATGCTTCATCATTTGTTACTTGGTAGATTTCATCTATAAATTCACTATTGTATACTTCTGGAACAAATCCAGCTCCGATTCCTTGGATTTTGTGTCCACCTGGTTTTCCACCGGAAAGAACTGGTGAATCCGTTGGTTCTACTGCGATGACTTGAACACTTGGTTTTTTATTCTTTAGTACTTCTCCTACACCTGTAACCGTTCCGCCTGTTCCTACACCTGCAATAATAATGTCTACTGCACCATCTGTGTCTCTCCATATCTCTTCTGCAGTAGTCTCCTTGTGGATTTCTGGATTTGCAGGATTATTAAATTGTTGTGGTATAAAGCTATTTGGAATTTCAGCTTGTAATTCTTTTGCTTTGGCAATAGCTCCTTTCATACCATCAGCACCTGGTGTTAATACAAGCTCTGCACCTAATGCCTTTAAAAGATTTCTTCTCTCCATACTCATGGTATCAGGCATAGTTATAATCATTCTATATCCTCTAGCTGCAGCCACAAAGGAAAGAGCAATACCAGTATTTCCACTAGTAGACTCGATAATCGTAGCGCCTTCCTTTAGGATGCCTCTTTCTTCTGCGTCTTTGACCATTGCATAACCAATACGGTCTTTAACGCTACCTAATGGATTAAAATATTCTAGCTTTGCTATTACAGTAGCACCTAAGTCATTGCTTTTGTTGTAATTTGATAATTCTAATAATGGTGTATTTCCAATTAAATCCGTTAGACTTTTAGCTATTTTACTCATAATACCCCTCCGTTATTTCATACTAATTCGATATGTTTTATATGTTATATTAATTTTATTCATTTTCGATGAAAATGTCAATAGTTTTTCAAATATTATTTCAGTATTCCTATAGCTTCTATTTCTACTAATACACCTTTTGGTAATTTTGATACCTCTACGCAAGATCTTGCAGGAAATACATTAATAAAATAAGAAGCGTATATTTCATTAATTTTCCCAAAGTCATCCATGTTTTGAATATAAACAGTAGTTTTTACCACATGGTTTAAATCACTGCCCCCTGCTTCTAGCACATTTTTTACATTCTCTAAAGCTTGCTTTGCTTGCCCTTCTACGTCTGTACATACTACTTCTCCAGTTTCAGGATTTAGGGGAACTTGACCAGAAGTAAACACAAAGTTTCCTACTATTATTGCTTGTGAATATGGGCCAATAGCCTCAGGTGCTTTTTTCGTATGAATGATTTCTAAATTCAATAATTTCATCCTCTCTTATTGTTAAGAATTCCTATATGTTTTATATAATCAATATACCACAATAACGACTTTACCAAACAGTTTTATTGTTCTCTCTTTCTCACTTTCACATTCAATTTGTCATAAAATGTTTGAATGTGAATTTTTTGTAGAATAATTAAGATAGTGTTTCTATTCTTAACAAATAATTGATTTCTCGATTTACACTATCGACTATATATTTTGAGGAGGTTTTTTATGACTAGTGTACTTCGTTATTTTCTAGTAGGTATCGGTACTATTTCACTAGGTTTAGGAATCATAGGAATGGTTCTTCCTGTATTGCCTACAACACCCTTTTTACTTCTTAGTGCTGCTTGTTATTTTAGAGGTTCAAATAGGGCTTATGAGTATCTGCTCAATCATAAAGTATTTGGTAAGTATATTGATGATTACCGAAATAAAGGTGGCATCACTCTAAAAGTAAAAATTTACGCTTTAACGGCACTTTGGATCAGTATAAGCTGTTGTATTATATTTTCTCAAATACCATCCTTTGCAAAAGTAGCTATATTCTTTATAGCCAGTGCTGTGACTTACCATATTGCTTCAAGGGAGACATTAAGAGAATAACTCGAGCACGAGCTTGGGTCAGTAATCAAGGTCAGTCATCAGCACTTATACATTCCTTTTAGGTAGGTTTTCGGGTCTTAGATCCTTCGCTTCGCTCAAGGATGACTTCAGTAGCTTAGTAGAGGCGATTTTACAGTTTTTTGCACTACAATGCATAGAGAGTTCCGCTTTCCACATTCCGCTTTCAGCTAAAATAAAACCATCGAGCAACAACACACTCTCGATGGTTTTTAGCATTCCTATTTACGTCATACTATTTCCCGTACTCGGCTATTTCATAAAGTTCTAAATCTTCTTCATTTATATTAGCATATAGAATCTCCACAATGGCCTTTGCTTTATCTAAACTGGTCATGAGTTCTACGGAGGACTCTATAGCTGTTCTTCTTATGGCAAAGCCATCTCTTTTAGAGTCATTTCCTTTAGTTGGCGTATTAAAGACCATATCAATATTGCCTGTACGAATAATATCTAGGATATTAGGGCTGCCTTCGTGAATTTTCTTCACCACATCTACTTTGATTCCTATGCTTTCTAAATAATTTGCTGTGTTTTCTGTAGCAAAGAATTCATAATTCATCTCTTTCATCTTTAGTGCCAAAGGTTTAAATTCTTCCTTATCTTTCTCTCGTAAAGTTACTAATACTCTTCTCTTTCTATGCGACATATCCATGCCTGCTGCTGTCAACCCTTTATAAAGAGCCCCTAATAGATTGTCACTAACACCTAGTACTTCACCTGTTGAGCGCATTTCAGGACCTAAGCTGGCTTCTACTTTTGGCAATTTCTCTGTCGAGAATACAGGGACTTTTGCACAAATGAGCTTTGATTCTGGGTAGATTCCTACTCCATAGCTTAAATCCTTTAATTTCTCGCCTAGCATAATTCTTGTAGCGATATCAATTATAGGCACTCCTGTCACTTTGCTAATATAAGGCACTGTCCTACTAGATCTAGGGTTTACTTCGATAATATATAGCTCCCCATTATACTCAATAAATTGGATATTTATCATTCCCATTACATTTAATGAAAGGGCTAGCTCTTTTGTATACTCTACTATCTTATCTTTTGTCTTTTGCGATACATTTTGTGGAGGATACAAGCTAATGCTGTCTCCTGAATGAATCCCCGCTCTTTCAAGATGTTCCATAATTCCGGGAATAAGCACATCTTCTCCATCGCATATGGCGTCTACTTCTATTTCCATGCCGTTTAAGTATTTATCTACTAATACAGGATTTTTCTTGTCTTTAGAAAATGCATCGCCTAAATAAAACTCTAATTCAGAGTCATCATAACATATTTCCATTCCCTGTCCACCTAATACATAGGAAGGCCGAACTAATATTGGATAGCCTAGCTCTCCTGCCACAGCAAGACCTTCTTCTAAAGTCCAGATTCCCTTGCCTTTTGGGCGCTTGATGTTTAGTTTTTCTAGGATTTCTTCAAATTTTTCACGGTCTTCTGCTGCATCAATATCCTTAGGTAATGTGCCCAGCACAGGGATGCCCTTGCTTTCAAAGAATTCTGCTAATTTTATAGCTGTTTGTCCGCCAAATTGAAGGATTACACCATCAGGACTTTCCTTTTGTATGATATTGTAAGTGTCTTCTTCTGTAAGAGGCTCAAAATATAATTTATCTGAAATATTAAAATCCGTACTTACGGTTTCTGGATTATTATTTATAATAATGGTCTCTACTCCTAATTTCGATAGAGCTTGCACACAGTGAACAGAACAGTAGTCAAATTCAATGCCTTGACCAATTCGTATTGGACCAGAGCCTATGACGATTATCTTTTTATTTTGGGATACTTCTACTTCATCTTCTTTGTCATAGGTAGAATAATAGTATGGGGAGACTGCATCAAATTCGCCAGCACAAGTGTCTACCATTTTGTACGAGGTGCAAATTCCCCACATATCTCTCATTTCATAAACTTCATTAGGAGAAATTCCCATCAAATCAGCAATGCCCTTGTCAGAGAATCCCCTAACTTTTAAATTAGTCAATTTTTCCTCCGTTAAATCTTGAGGCTTTGTATTCTTTAATTGCTCTTCTTCATCGACGATAAACTTAATTTTATTGATAAAAAATTCATCCATACCCGTCTCTTCCGATAATTTTACAACTCGGCACCCTCTTCGGAGCATTTCTGCTAAATAAAACAATCTCTCATCATTAGGATACATGACCTTCTCTCTAAGTTCTTGCAGAGAGTATTTTTTTACGCCTTTATGATCTAGTGAGTACTGTTTTAATTCCAAGGATCTAATCCCTTTTAAAAGAGCACTTTCGAAGCTATTGCCTATGGCCATTACTTCACCAGTTGCCATCATCTTAGTGCCTAATTTTCGATCAGCACCGTAAAATTTATCAAATGGCCATTTTGGAATTTTAACTACTACATAATCTATACTTGGTTCAAAACAAGCAAAAGTCTTTTTCGTCACGGCATTTTTAATTTCATCTAATGATAATCCTAGTGCAATTTTTGATGCTACCTTTGCAATAGGATACCCTGTTGCCTTAGAAGCTAAAGCAGATGAACGACTTACTCTTGGATTAATTTCAATAACTGCATACTCAAAGCTTTTAGGATGAAGGGCAAACTGTACATTACATCCCCCTTCTATACCAATAGCGCTAATAATATCTAAAGATGCCTTACGAAGCATTTGGCATTCCTTATTGCTTAAAGTTTGGGTTGGAGCCACTACGATGCTGTCACCTGTGTGAATCCCTACAGGATCAACATTTTCCATATTACACACCACAATACAGTTTCCTTTACCATCCCGTATAACCTCGTATTCTATTTCTTTCCAACCTTTTATGCTTCTTTCAATAAGCACTTGTCCCACCCTACTTAGGTGTAATCCCTTTGATGCAATTTCTTTAAGCTCATTTACATTTTCAGCAATTCCTCCACCAGATCCACCTAGAGTATAGGCAGGTCGAACCACTACGGGATAGCCAATTTGTTCTGCGTATTGTAATGCCTCATCTAAATTAGATACCGTTGTGCTTTCAATAACTGGCTGATGAATTTCCTCCATGAGTTTTCTAAATAACTCTCGGTCTTCTCCCTTTTTTATGGACTCAATTGACGTACCTATGACCTTTACTCCGTACTTGTCTAGGATCCCTTTATCGTGAAGCTCTAATGTAATATTTAGCCCTGTTTGTCCACCCATTCCGGCAATGATGCTGTCTGGTCCCTCTATTTTGATAATTTTTTCTATAGTCTTTACATTAATTGGCTCAATATAAACCTTGTCGGCCATTCCTTTATCGGTCATAATCGTAGCAGGATTACTATTAACGAGAACCACTTCTACGCCTTCTTCCATGAAAGATTGGCAAGCTTGCGCTCCAGAATAATCAAATTCTGCTGCTTGTCCAATTACAATGGGACCAGATCCAATTACTAATACCTTTTTTATATCATCTCTTTTTGGCATAATTTCCTCCTACAATTGTTCTATGAATTCGTCAAAAATATCAATCATATCTTCTGTTCCAGGATATGCTTCTGGTTGAAATTGCACAGATAGTATAGGCTTTGTCTTATGTCTTAAGCCCTCAATGGTTTGGTCATTAAGACTAATATGTGTAATTTCCATATCTTCTGGAACTTTGCTGACGACATAACCATGATTTTGAGACGTTATATAAGATCTGTCTTTGTAAATATCTTTTACTGGATGATTGGATCCTCGATGCCCAAAGGCTAATTTTTCTGTATCTCCACCTAATGCCAAGGCAATAAACTGATGACCTAAACCATTGCCCATAGTTGGTATCTTTTCAAGGAGTGCTTTTACATTTTCAATAATTTCGGGATAATCTTTAGGATCTCCAGGTCCATTAGATAAGAATAAGCCTTGAGGGTTTGAACTTAAGATTTCACTTACAGAAGTATTACTTGGAAACACAGTGATCTTTAGGTCTTTGTCTTTTAGCGCTTGGAGGATTGTGTTCTTTATACCAAAATCTATAACTGCGAGATTTCTACCTGATCCTTCAATAGTATACGTTTCCTTTGTAGTAACCATGTCTACAGCTTTTGAATTATTGTAGCCATCTAACATGTCCATTAATTTTGTATGGGGTAATCTACGGAGGCTAATAAGTCCTCTAAGAGTTCCATTTCTTCGTATGATTTTCGTAAGGGCACGGGTATCAATACCCTCTAAACCCATAATATTGTTATACTTTAAATAGCCTTCTAAATCCAACTCACATCTGAAATTATTAGGGAAATCACATTTTTCTCGTACAATTAGCCCTTTAATTTTTGGACTCTCTGACTGATCGTCTTCTAAATTAATGCCGTAGTTTCCTATTAGAGGATAGGTCATAGTAAGGATTTGTCCATAGTAGGATGGATCTGTTATAAGCTCTTGATATCCTGCCATGCTTGTATCGAATACAACCTCTCCTACAGTATCCCCTACTTTACCAAATGCTCTACCTTCAAAAGTAATGTCATTTTCTAATTGCAAATACGCTTTCATAGAACCCTCCAATTATTTTTTCATATCCCTACTGCCTGGCTTTACTAATTCTTGCTCAGTTGAACATATTGGACAAACTTGCGAATCATAAACTTCAATATTTAAATCTACGGCATAGTATATTGGCATACCTATGTCTTCTCTTACCCGCTTTACAATACAGGCAACGCCTATTACTTCTGCCCCTAGCTTTTCTAAAGCTTCTTTTGTCTCAATGGTTGACTTTCCAGTAGTTACCACGTCTTCTGCAATAATCACCTTGTCCCCGGGAACAATTTCAAACCCCCTTCTAAGTTCCATTACACCATCTTTTCTCTCTGTAAATAAACTTTCTTTACCTAATTGCCGCCCTATTTCATAAGATACAACCACACCACCCATTGCAGGTCCAATGACTTTGTCGATCTTTACATCTTTTAATTGTTCTACTACAGGTTTTAGCACCTTTTCTGCCTTATCTGGAAACCGAAGAACCTTAGCACATTGCACATATCCCCCACTGTGTTTCCCCGAAGACAATAAAAAATGCCCTTCTAAAAATGCACCTGTTTCTTTTAATATCTTAATGATTTCTTGGCTCATGTGTTTAGCCTCCCTTGTAAATTATAATTTCTAAGTAAAAATTTGTGAGCTGAATGCGGAATGCGCAATAAAGTGCCTTTGGCACTTTAGCCATCAGCGGCCAGTCTTCAGCCATCAGAATTTTGTATTCCTCTGGGGTCAAAGATTCTTCGCTAGCGCTCAGAATGACACAGCAGTAGCTCAGAATGGCGCTGCAGTGGCTCAGAATGGCGCTGCAATAGCCTAGGGCATAATAATAGCTGCAGTTCGTAACCTTCGCACATGTCATCCTGAGCAGAGCGAAGGATCTTACACTACTTCGCCCAAAGGCGAGCAAATGTTTTTTCCGCTTTCAGCTTTCTGCTTTCTGCATTAAAGGTTTTGCACACCACCTGACCACCTTACCACCTGCATTTAAACAACTCCAACGAACTCCCCAATACTCTCCACATTGTTTTCTTCACAGTACTTCTCTAATCCCTGAATGATCTCTATAGGTGCCATGGGATTGATGAAATTGGTTGTTCCTATTTGAATAGCGGTGGCTCCAGCCATGATAAACTCTAATGCGTCTTGCCAAGTACTTATTCCGCCTAAGCCCATAATAGGGATATTTACATTTTTGTATACTTGATGGACCATTCGAAGGGCAATAGGTTTTATAGCTGGCCCAGATAATCCCGCGTATAGATTATCAAAAACTGTTTTTTTCTTGTCAATGTCAATAGCCATTCCTTGAAAGGTGTTTACTAAGGAAAGTCCATCTGCTCCGCTATCTTCACAAGCTTTTGCCATTTCTACGATATTTTCTGCATTTGGTGATAACTTAACCATAATCTTATGCTTACTTATTTTTCTAACTTTAGATACAACCTCTGCTGCCGATTCTGCCTTTATGCCGAATGCCATGCCCCCTACCTTTACATTAGGGCAAGAGATGTTTAACTCAATAAAATCAATATTACAGCCATTTAATAGCTCTACAGATTCTAGGTATTCATCTATAGTATTACCGCCTATATTAACGATTACCGCCGTATTTAGGGAGTTCATCTTTTTTAAATGCTTCTCTATAAAAACCTCGATACCTGGGTTTTCTAAACCAATGCTGTTTAGTAAACCACTTGGGGTCTCCCACAATCGAATGCCATCATTACCAGGCTTGGGGTAGCGAGTGATTCCTTTGCTACAAACCCCACCTAAAAGTGCCGGATCGTAATAACCTACGTACTCTTCACCGTATCCATAGGTTCCAGATGCTACTACTACGGGATTTTTCATGACAGTATTCATAAACTTTGTCTTTAATCTACTCATATAAGATTTCCTCCCCCAAAAACACTGGACCATCTTTGCAGGCTCTTTTATTGCCTTTCGTCGTCTTACATGTACAGCCTAAACAAGCGCCAACGCCACACGCCATTCTCTTTTCTACAGACGTGTATACAGTAATTCCTTGATTTTTACCTTCTTCTGAGATGATTTTCATCATAATTTCAGGTCCACATGTAAGAATTACATGGTCTTTTTTATACTCTATATCTTCTGTTATAATGCCTCCAATATTGACTTTTACATTTGGAAATTCATCCTTAAACTGCTTTATTATTGGGTTTTCCTCTCGAACACCTAGGTAAATTTCTATATGTCTATTGGGATTGATTCTATATAGTTCCTTTGCTGCGTAGTGCAGTGGTGCGATACCCATTCCACCACCTACGAGGGTGATATCCTCCTCGTCTAAATAAGGAAATCCATTACCATAAGGTCCCTGAAGGGTGATTACATCTTGGGCTTTAAGTTTTGATAATTTTTCTGTTCCTTTGCCCATTACTTGATACAAAAACTTTACTATACCATCTCGGAAATCATAAATGCTAATAGGTCTTGATAAAAGTGGATCAAAATCCCAACACCGTAGCATAAAAAACTGACCCATTTTACAGCTTCCTGAATACTCAACGCTTAAAGAGTACATATTATCTTGTACACATTCATTTTCCACAACTATAGCCAAGCCTCTAAATCCTCCTTCATTCGCAGGGTAGCCCTTCTAATTTCATCCCAGCAGTTTTCTCCTTCATTTATACCCTTGTGGGCAGTAATTAACCCTCTAGAAGAATTAATTACAGCACACCTGCTTTTCTTAAGTATTCTACCTATATCCTCACCTTTTCCTCCTTGGGCTCCATAACCAGGTACTAAGTAAAAGGTCTTTGGTAAAAGTTCTTGAATGACTTCAAATTCTTTTGGATAAGTAAGACCTACTACTGCACCTATAGAACTAAAACCACAATCTCCTAAAAATGGATCCCCCCACTTTTCAACAAGCTTTGCCATATGCTCGTAGTAGGGTTTTCCGTTGCAGTCCATATCTTGTGTTTCCTTTGCACTTGAATTCGAGGTTTTTAAGAGAATAAAAAGACCCTTTCCACTCTCTTTTATATAAGGATAGTAAGGAGATACGGCGTCCTCTCCCATATAAGCGTTTATGGTCAGCATGTCCGCCTCAAAATCTCCTGTAAAATGCCCTTTAGCGTACATCTGCCCTGTTGCAGAAATATCTCCTCTTTTAATATCTGCAATAGATATTTTATTTACCTCTTTGATGTACTTCAGGGTCTTAGAGTAAGCTTCCATGCCTTCTAATCCTAGAGCTTCATAGTAGGCTACTTGAACCTTGTAACAAGCTACCAAGTCTAAAGTATGATCAATAATATTCTTATTGAATAAAAAGAGCTTTTCTCCAATGCTCATTTTCTCATCTGAAAAATACTGTGGAAAATAAGATTCTTGTGAATCTAAACCTACACATATGGGACTTTTTTCTATGGCTTCTTGATACAATCTATCGATTATCATATTTGATTTCTCCTCTTTTAATAGTCATAACTACCTTACCCTTAGCTTTACGTCCGTGAAAAGGGTTGTTATTGGATTTAGAAACAAAATCCTTTATATCTATAGTAGACTCTCTATTTTCATCGATAAGTACTAGATTTGCTTCTCTATCGACAACTATTTCACCACAGTTCAAATCAAGAAGTTTTGCAGGCTCATAGCTCATCATCTGGCTCAACTTTCCTAGTGGAATATTTTCTTCATAAAATACTTTCCAATACATAGAAAAAGCTACTTCTATATTGCTGATTCCAGGGGAGCCTTTTTCTTTGTCTTCTTTAGAATGAGGAGCATGATCTGTAGCACATAAATCGATGGTTCCATCTTTAATACCTTCTATGAGGGCCTGACGATCTGCTTTTGTTCCAAAGGGTGGGCTGACTTTATAATCTATATCGTTGCCAAACACATGATGAGGAGTCACTTCACAAGTAAAGCGTAATCCCTCTCTCTTTGCTTTTCTAATAAGGTTTAGGGTTTCTTTTTCACTGACATGGCAAATGTGCAAATTTCCAGGCATTTCTCTTAGTATATTTAAATCTCTTTTTACGACTTCAACCTCTGGTTCACAATGAGTGGCAAGAAGAAATCCGAACTCCTTTGATAATTTTAAGCCCTCCCTCATGGTATTTTCACCCACAACAGTCTTTCCGTCGTTTGAAAATACCTTTGTTACAGCTATTATTTTTTCTAAATCAACGAACTCTTCTTCAAAATCTTTTGTCAAAGCACATATTTGAGTGAAATCACATAAATTAAGCTCTTTACTCTTTGAAAGATTCTCTACAACCATGTCCATATTGTCCGTAATCGGATTGGTATTAGCCATAGCCGCCAAATGGGTATATCCCCCCTTTAAAGCCGCTCTCATACCCGTTTCCATATCCTCCTTATACTCAAAGCCCGGATCCCGAAGGTGAGTGTGCATGTCAATAAAAGAAGGCATAAGGGTATAATTTAAACCATCAATAATTTGGTGATCTTCATAATTTCCCTTAAAATCCGTGTCTGCAACAATCCCATCTTTAACGAGAATATCTCCCTTCCTTCGACCATGTATATCTACAATCTCTGCATTTTTTATAATCATCCTCATACCTCCGTTTGAGTTCTAAGTTCTAAGTGAAATCAGCGGGTCGCTCTGCGACCGCTGATTTCACCTGACCACCTGACCACCTGATTATAATTTAGTTCTCGCATCGCAATACTCGCATTTATACTCCTTTTTCTTACAATCCACTAAAGTAAATTCAATCGTCGGCACTTCTTCACAATTTGTGATACATCTTGGGTTTTTGCACTTTAGAGTGCCATATACTTTCTTAGGTAGGCTTAATTTAATTTTAGATTTAATCTCCCCATTTTCTACAATATTAACTGTAGCATTTGGGTCCATTAGACCTAGTATATCAAAGTTAAGATCTAAGTCCGTCTCTATTTTAATTAAGTCCTTCTTGCCCATTTTTTTACTTGGAATATTTCGAAGAATGACTACTACATCTTCTATTTCATCAAGTTTTAGCTGTTTGAAAATTTGAAATCCATGACCGTATTCGATATGGTCAATGACGATCCCCTTCTTAATCTTTGATACATTTATCATATTTACCCCTCCAAGCCTAGTAATTTTATAATTAGAGCCATGCGGACGTACATGCCAAATTTGGCCTGTTTAAAGTACACTGCTCGTTTATCCTGGTCTACTTCTTTTGCTATTTCATTGACCCTTGGCAGTGGATGCATGATGATCATATCCTTTTTTGCCTTTTGTAATTTCTCTTTATTTAGAATGTAATAATCTTTTAATCTTTGATACTCAAACTCACTGACAAAGCGTTCTCTTTGCACTCTAGTCATGTATAGTATATCTAATTGACTGATGACACTTTCTAAATCGCTGGTTTCTGTATAGCTCGTAGCAGAGAGTTCATCCTTTATATATTGAGGAATAGTGAGTTCTTCAGGTGAGATAAAGATGAATTTCACATTGCTGTATCGGTTTAAAGCTTTTACAATAGAATGAACCGTTCGACCGAATTTAAGATCTCCGCAAAGACCTACAACGTGATTGCTCAAACTTCCCTTTAAATTTCTAATAGTCAATAAATCCGTCAATGTCTGTGTAGGATGTTGGTGTCCTCCATCCCCAGCATTAATGATAGGCATATCTTCAATATATTTGGTAGCCAGCTTGGCAGTACCTTCCTTAGGGTGGCGAATAATTGCAATGTCTGCATAACAGCCTACCGTTTGGATTGTATCTCCAAAAGACTCTCCCTTTGCAGCGGATGAATTTCCTGGATCGTCAAAGCCTATAATCTGACCACCCAATCGAAGCATAGCCGATTCAAAACTAAATCTAGTTCTAGTAGATGGCTCAAAAAAAAGGCTAGCTAATAATTTACCTTTGCAAACATCTAAATAATCATTAGGGTTTGCAATAATCTTATCAGCTAGCCTGAAAATACTATCTAATTCATTCAAATCAAAATCGTGGGGTTCTATGAAATGCTTTCCCTTTAACATGCGGTTCACTCCTTTTTTAGGTGGTAAGGTGGTAAGCAAATATGCAACTTACGTTGCAGTGAACAATGAACATTGAATAATGAATAATGAACAATACTATGGAGGTTTAATTAAAGTCGCATATATGTACTGTTCAATGTTCCATGTTCGTTTTTCACTGTTCCATTGAAAGTTTTCAGCTTTCTGCTTAAAGGTTTTTCCCGTCCAACCGTCCAACCCTTAAAATTCTTATAATACACAAAAACTACAACAGTAAAAATTTCTCTAGGAACAAGAAAGTGCCTATGGCGCATTAGTCGCTAGTCTTTAGTCACTAGCATTTGGGCGTTCCTTTTGCGTCAAGATCCTTCGCTCACGCTCAGGATGACTGAGCTAGAAGCTAAAATCAAAAGTACGATTTCCCTATTATACAAAAAAGCCTCTCCAAAGATACAGAGAGGCATAATAAATCCACGGATTCCTGTTATTTATACCTTCTCAATATCTCGTACCGAGTTAAAAGTAATTTTTTGTTACACATATTCTATATGAGTGTATCTAGATTGTCAATAAAAATTTTCTATTATTATCTCTTCTTTTTTGTATAGCTTATACGTATCATTTATTTAAATAGAGATGCAATCCAATCTATTAATCCATTGAAAAAAGATTTTACCCCTTGCAAGAATCCCTGACCTTCTTCTGAGGATAAATAATCAGAGGCTTTCCCTGCTATGTTTTCAATTTGATTGGATACTTGGTTCCAGTCGATGTCTAAGCCCTTCATTTTATCAAATAGAGCTACTAGTTTTTCGATTTGCGCGTCACTTAAATTCATATTAAAATTATTAACGATATTAATGACAATGTCTCGAACTTCTTCTGTTGTCTTAGGATTCTTTTCCGCGATTTCTCTTTTGATTTCATTGATAATTTCTGTAGCTTTTTCGTCACCTATTTCTTCACCTAATTCGGCTGTACGAATCATCTCTTCATTGGCTACCTTTTTTACATCCTCGTCGATGACTTCACCTGTAGATACTTCATAAGCCTTCATAATCCCCGTCAAAGCTGCTGTACCTGATGCATTTTTAGGTGCTGTAATTTGGATATCGGCGTCTTCTACTCCAGCTGTCACCAAAGCATTGATATAGGTCTGTTCTGTAATATAAGTAATTTTATCACTAGTAGTCACTTTGATACCACTGCCCTTTTCCGTATAAGTAATCATAGCAGAAGAAATAGCGTTCTTTCCAATCTTTCCTGCTGGAACTACATCTCCTAAATACTTGTGTTCTTCTGCATTGGTAGTAACGATCATCTGTGCATTTTCCGGTGGGTTGAATTCTGCTAATATGGCTTCTTTTTCAGTTATTGTCAAGTTATCGCCTAATGTGACGATGACATCTCCTACAGCCGCGTCAGCAAATACCGTAGCAGAGTTTAAAGATAAAATAGCAAATAAAAATATAGCAATGAATTTTTTCTTCATAAAATTGTTCCTCCTAGTAGTAGATTTTAGTTGATTATATCATAAGATTTTGAGATAAAATACCATTTTACAGAAGCTTTACACTTTAGTTGTAAGTTCTGAGTTTTATGTAAAAGAGGTACTAGGTGGTAAGGTGGTAGGGTGGTAGGGTGGTAGAGTGGTAAGGTGGTAAGAAAAACCTTGACTCGCCTTGAAATGAAATAGTGTAGGGAACTACGCCCTTGTCGCTTCATCCTTAAGCGACTAATGGTGGCACAGGTGCTTTTGCTTACCACCTTAATGCTTACCACCTTACCACCTCGTATAATGTAGTTATGATATTTGATAAATTAAATCTACATAGTCTAACGAATTTTTATCTTTATAATAGTATCTAA